>JBILED010000180.1:0-5860 GCA_044352305.1 Gemmatimonas sp. | reverse complement strand
GAGTTCATCCACAAGCACCGCAACTGCATCATCAACCAGCGCGAGGTGGGGGCCGACACGCGGAGCTTCGCGTCGGCGCTCAAGTACGCGCTGCGCGAGGACCCCGACGTCATCCTGATCGGCGAGATGCGCGACATGGAGACCGTGGCCGCGGCGCTCACGATCGCCGAGACGGGGCACCTCGTGTTCGCCACGCTGCACACCAACAGCGCGGCCGAGGCGATCAACCGCATCATCGACGTGTTCCCCAGCAACCACCAGGCGCAGGTGCGCGCGCAGCTGGCGTTCGTGCTGGAGGGGGTCGTCACGCAGGTGCTCATCCCCAAGGCCACCGGCCGGGGGCGCGCGCTGGCCGCCGAGATCCTGGTGGTCACCCCCGCCATCCGCGCGCTCATCCGCGAGGACAAGGTCCACCAGGTGCTGTCCATGATGCAGTCGGGGAAGAAGTTCGGGATGCAGACCATGAACGACGCGCTGTTCGCGCTCTACATGGCCCGCCAGGTCACGGCCGAGGAGTGCCTCCGCGCCAGCGCCGACCCCAACGACTTCCTGCGCATGATCGGCAAGTCCCCGCTGGACGACCTCGGCTCCGCGGCCGCCGCGCCGTCGCGGCCGCTGGCCGCCGTCGGCCGCCGCTGATCCCCCCCCGCCCGCCTCCCCGCCCCCGATGCCCGTCTTCCAGTACACCGCCCGCAGCGCCTCCGGCGAGGTCAAGAGCGCGTCCATCCAGGCGCCCACGCGCGACGAGGCCGTCAACCGCCTCCGGCGCCAGCGGCTCACCGTCGTCAAGGTCGAGGAGGCGCGCCCCGCCAAGGGCGCCGGCGGCAAGATCGCCATGCGCGACGTGGTCATCTTCACCCGGCAGTTCTCCACCATGGTGAACGCCGGCCTCCCGCTGGTGCAGGCGCTCGACATCCTCGCCCGCCAGAGCGAGAACCCCGCCCTGGCCGCCGCCGTCCGCGCGGTGGTCGCCGACGTGGAGCAGGGGAACACGGTGGCCGACGCCATGCGCAAGCAGCCCAAGGCGTTCAACGACCTGTACACCAACATGGTCGCGGCCGGGGAGATGGGCGGCATCCTGGACGTCATCCTCAACCGCCTCGCGGTGTTCATGGAGAAAAACGACGCCCTCGTCCGCAAGGTCAAGGGCGCCATGATCTATCCCACCGTCATCCTCTGCGTCGCCGGGCTGTGCGTGGTCGTGCTGCTCTGGCGCGTGATCCCCGTCTTCTCCGCCATGTTCGCCAGCGTGGGGATGGAGCTCCCCCTCCCCACGCAGGTGGTCATCGGCCTGTCCAGCTTCCTCAACCAGTTCTGGTGGATGCTGCTGCTGGGGGGCGCGGGGACGGTGGTCGCCGTGCGCCGCTACTACGCCACGTCGTCGGGGCAGCTGGTCATCGACGCGCTGCTCCTCAAGGTGCCGGTGCTGGGCGACGTGCTGCGCAAGTCGGCGGTGTCCCGCTTCACCCGCACGCTGGGCACGCTGGTCTCCTCCGGCGTGAGCATCCTGGACGGGCTGGAGATCACCGCCCGCACCGCCGGCAACCGCGTGGTCGAGGACGCCGTGATGCAGAGCCGCGCCAGCATCGCCGGCGGCGACACCATCGCGGGGCCGCTGGACAAGAGCGGCGTGTTCCCCCCCATGGTGATCAGCATGATCAACGTGGGCGAGCAGACCGGCGGGCTGGACGAGATGCTCTCCAAGATCGCGGACTTCTACGACGACGAGGTGGACGCCGCGGTGAGCGGGCTGCTGGCGCTCCTCGAGCCCATCATGATCGTGTTCCTCGGCGTGGTGGTGGGCGGCATGATCGTCGCCATGTACCTCCCCATCTTCGACATGGTCAACTCGGTGCGGTGACCCGCCCCCGCGCGGCGGCGCGGGGGCCGGCCGGCAGTGGGGGGGCGGCGCGGCCGCGTCCCCAGGCCGTCCCCCGCCGCCGCGCCACCGACCTTGTATGTATTGACAGATAGTATAAATGAATAGTATCATGCGGTATCTCATCGTCAGGAGACGCCGTGAAAACCCCCCTGTTCTGCATCCTCCTCGCCCTCGCGCCGGGCCCGCGCCACGGCAGCGCCATTCAGGAGGACGCCCGCACCCTCAGCGACGGGGCGGTGCGCCTCTGGCCAGCCACCCTGTATGGCTCGCTGGACGAACTGGTGCGCTGTGGCTGGATCGAGGAGGTCCCTGAGCCGGAGCGTCCCACCGGCGGCACCGGCCGCGAACGGTTCTATCGCCTCACCCCGCTGGGGCGGGGAACGCTGGAGCGGGAGTGCGCCCGGCTGGAATCGCTCGCCCGAACCGCCCGAGCCCGCCTGGCGCTGGCCGAGGGGCTGGCATGAGAGCGCCCCCGACCAGGTCCGCCACGATCCGCGCCTGGGGTGCCCTGTACCGCGCCCTGCTGGTGTGCCTCCCCCGCGGCCTCAGGGAGCGACACGGCGCGGCCATGCTCGACTTGTACGCGCGGGAGCTGGCTCGGCAGGGCGGCGCGCCGCTGGGGGTCAGTCGTGCGGCGGTCGCGGGGATGGCCGACCTGCTCGCCCGCGGCGTGGTGGAGCGCGTTGCCGAGGAGCGCCGGTTCCTCGTGCACGGAGGGTGGGGCGCGATGGGTACCCTCGGCAAGGGCATCGGGATCGCGTTCTTCACCCTGACCGCGCTGCTGCTGCTGAACTACACCCAGCGGCACCTGCCAGGGCTGTCCGCCGGGCGGGGCGCGGCCCTGGTGCTGTATGCGGTTCCCTGCACCATCGCGCTCACGATCCCCGCCGCGCTGTTCGTGGGCGTGCTGTGGGGGCTGACACGCGCAGGCGCGGTGGACCCTGGTGTCCCGCCGCAAACGCCGTCCGTGCGACCGCTCCCCCTCGCGGTGGGGGCGGCGGCCGTCGCGCTCCTGGCCTTCGGGCTCACCGCGGAGGTGGTGCCCCGGGCCAACGCCCGGTTGGTGGGCGTCCTCACCGGGCGCACCGCGACGCTCCCCACCGACCGCACCATGACGCTGGCCGCGCTGCGCGCCGAAGCGCGTCGGCTCGACGCCGTGCAGGCCACGCGGCGCGACCCCCGCATGCAGGCGTCGCGCGCCAACCTCCGGGTGGAGATCCACCGCGCCAACCTCCGGGTGGAGATCCACAAGAAGTTCGCCCTCCCGGCGGCCTGCGTGCTGCTGACGCTGCTGGCCGCCGGCCTCGCGCGACGGGCGCCGCAGGCGAGCGGGGTGACGATCGCCATGGCCAGCGCGGCGGTGTTCGGGGGCTACTACCTGCTGCTCATGGGAGGCGAGACGCTGGCCGATCAGTCGGTCGTCCCCCCGGCGCTGGCCATGTGGAGCGCCAACTTCGTGGTGCTGGGGCTCGCGGCGATGACGCTGCGCGCCACACCACGCGGGATGGATGCCGCGCAGCTCCCGGCCATGCCGCGGCGGTAGGCGCTCTGGTCAGGGCGTCCCTCAGCGCGCCCGCCGCCCCCGCGCCACCGCGTACCCCTTGTACCCCAGCCACACCAGCGCCACCGTCACCACGGCCGCCCACCCCACGGTGCTGAACGCGATGGCCTCCTTGAACACCACCAGGAGGCACACCAGCACCAGCACCAGCGTGGGCCCCTCGTTCATCACGCGGAACCACTCCCCGGTCCGCGTGTCCCGGTCGGCCGCCAGGCTGCGGATCACCCGCGCGCACGCCAGGTGGTACACCGTGAGCAGCGCCACCAGCGCCAGCTTGGCGTGCAGCCACCCCTGCCCCAGGTACGCCGGCTGCAGCGTCAGCATCGACACCCCGGTGCCCCACGTGAGCACCATCGCCGGCGTGGTGATCAGCCGGTACAGGCGCGACTCCATCACGGTGTACTGCCCCCGCAGGATCCCGCGGCGCGGCTCCGCCTCGCCGTTGGCCTCGGCGTGATACACGAACAGGCGCACCAGGTAGAACAGCCCGGCCATCCAGCTGACCAGGAACACCAGGTGGAAGGACTTGAGCCAGAGGTACGTCATGGGGAGGGGGCGGGGGGGACGGGACGCGGCCGGCTCAGTCGGCCAGCCGCAGGCGCTGCAGGTCGCGCCGCAGCTCGGCGCGCAGGTCGGGGTGCGCGATGGACACCAGCCGCTCGCCCCGCTCGCGCAGCGTGGCGCCGTGCAGGTTGACCGCGCCGTACTCGGTCACCACCCAGTGGACGTGGCCGCGCGTGGTCACCACCCCCGAGCCGGGGGCCAGCTCGGCCACGATGCGCGACGCGCGCCCCCCGGCCGCCGTGGCGGGGAGCGCAATCACCGGCACCCCCCCGTGCGAGCGCGCCGCGCCGCGGATGAAGTCCATCTGGCCGCCGATCCCGGAGTACACCCGGTGCCCCAGCGAGTCGGCGCCCACCTGCCCGCTGAGGTCCACCTGCAGCGCCGAGTTGACCGCCACCACCCGCGGGTTGCGGCTGATGCGCGCGGTGTCGTTCACGCGGTCCGAGGGGTGGAACTCCACCAGCGGGTTGTCATCCACGAAGTCGTACAGGCGGCGCGAGCCGTCCACGAAGCTGGTGACGATCCGCCCGGGGTGCACCGCCTTGAAGCGGTTGGTGACGGCCCCCGCCGCCACCAGCTCCACGAGGGAATCGCTGAAGCACTCGGTGTGGATCCCCAGGTCCCGCTTCTCGTGCAGCCGCGCGAGGACGGCGTTGGGGATGGTGCCGATCCCCATCTGCAGCGTGGCGCGGTCGGGGACCAGCGCCGCCACCAGCTCGCCGATGCGGGCGGCCACGTCGTCGGGGGGCTCGGGGTCGTGCGCGGGGAGCGGGCGGTCGGTGGCCACCACGGCGTCGAAGCGGTCCAGCGGCACGGTTCCCGCCCCGTGCGTGCGGGGCATCCGCGCGTTGACCTCCGCCACCACGAAGGACGCCGCGTCCACGGCGGCGCGCGCCACGTCCACGCTGGTCCCCAGCGAGCAGCAGCCGTGGCGGTCGGGGGGGGAGACCTGCACCAGGGCGACGTCCAGCGGGATCGCCCCCGACCGGAAGAGGGCGGGGATGTCCGAGAGGAACACGGGGACGAAGTCGGCGCGCCCGTCGGCCACGGCCTCGCGCACCGGCGCGCCGGTGAACAGCGACACGGAGCGGAACCGCCCCGCCTGCTCGGGGGCCGCCCACGGGGCGGGGCCCCCGGTGTGCAGGTGATACAGCCGCACCCCTTCCATGTCGGGGCGCGCCACCAGCGCCTCCAGCAGCGGGGTGGGAGTGGCGGCGGCCCCGTGGACGAACACCCGCATCCCCGACCGCACGAGCCCCACCGCCGCCTCGGCGGAGACGGCGCGGCTGCGCCAGTCGGACGCGGCGTGCGCCCGCCACGCGGAGGCGGGGGCACGGGAAGGGCGGGGGACATCCATCTCCGGAGCATGCGTCCCGGGGCGCCTCGGCGCCAGCCGGACCGCTCCGTACACGCTCCCCGCGTGCCGCACCGGTCCCCCGCGCGCCCGGGGGCGTATAGGTTGCGCGCATGCCCCTGGACTCCGTGACTGATGCGCGCTGGGACGCCGAGGTGACCCGCGCCCCCGGCCTGGTGATGGTGGATGTGTGGGCGGCGTGGTGCACCCCCTGCCGCGCCCTCACCCCCGTGCTGGAGGCGCTCGCGGCGCGGCACGCTGGCGCCCTGCGCGTGCGCGCGCTGGACGCCGACGCCAACCCCGCCACGGTGGCGGCCCTGGGGGTGCGCGCGCTCCCCACGGTGCTGCTGTTCCGCGACGGCGTGGAACAGCGCCGCCTGGTGGGGGCGCAGTCGGCCGCCGCCTACGAGGCCGCGCTGGCGGAGGCCCGGGGGGACGGGCCGGCACCCGACCCCGCGCGTGCCTCCGGCGACCCCGCTCCCGGTTCGGCGGCGGAGCA
>JBILED010000179.1:0-5873 GCA_044352305.1 Gemmatimonas sp. | reverse complement strand
GTACATGGAGAAGTTCTCCGTGTCCCGCCTCATCGGCGCCCCGCCGGGGTACGTGGGGTACGAGGATTCGGGGACGCTGACCAAGGCGGTGCGCCGCAAGCCGTACAGCGTCGTGCTGCTGGACGAGATCGAGAAGGCCCACCCCGACGTGTTCAACATCCTGCTGCAGGTGCTGGACGAGGGGCACCTGACGGACAACTACGGGCGGGTGATCGACTTCAAGAACACGGTGGTGATCATGACGTCCAACGTGGGCGCCAAGGACATCACCAAGGGGAAGGCGCTGGGCTTCGCCACCAAGGACCCGCGGGGGGATTTCGAGCGGATCGCGGAGAAGGTGAAGGAGGAGATGGGGCGGGTGTTCAACCCCGAATTCCTCAACCGCCTGGACGACGTGATCGTCTTCCATCCGTTGGGGAAGGAGCACATTGCCCGGATCATCGGGATCGTGTTTGCCGACGTGCAGAAGCGGCTGGCGGAGGAGGAACTGTCGCTGAAGCTGACCGAGGCGGCCACCCAGTTCCTGGTGGGGCACGGGCACGACGAGCATTTCGGCGCCCGCCCGCTGAAGCGGGCGATCCAGCGGTATGTGGAGGACCCGCTCTCGGAGCGTATCCTGCTGGGTGAGTACAGCCGGGGGGATGAGATCGAGGTGGACGTGTCGACCACGGAGAAGGACCGGCTGGAGTTCCGGGTCCTGACCCCCACCCCCCAGCCCTGAGCCTTCCCGGCGGCGCCCGTCCATCGGGCCCGCCGGGTGGCGCGGCCGGTTCCCCGGTGGGGGGCCGGCCGCGCGTGGTTCCGGTATATATTCCCTCGGCTATGCAGATTCGCCCTCCCTTTCGGTGGTCCCTCCCCCGCCCGGCCGCGGCGGTGGCCCTGGCCGCAGCGCTGGTGCTGTGGCCTGCTTCGGCCCGCGCCCAGGACGTGGCCGGTCGTTGCGCCGCTCCCGATTCGGTGGCCTTCCGGGGCGCCGTGCGGGTGACCGAGGCGCGCGTCCGGACCGAGTCCGGCCTCACGCCGGGACAGACGCTCAGCTTTCCGGTGATCCAGCGCGTCATCAAGGCGCTGTATGCGCTGAACGAGTTTGACGACGTCCAGCTGTCCTGCGAGCTGGAGACTGTGCCCGGGAAGGTGCTGGCCGTGGTGCAGCTCACGGAGCGGGCGGTGCTGGGCGGACTCACCGTGTCCGGCCCCAAGGCCGTCTCGGAGCGGTCGGTGAAGGACAAGATCGACCTGCTGCTGGGGCGCCCGATCGATCCCGTGCAGGTGGCCAAGGCCCGTGCGCGCATCGACTCGACCTACGAGAAGGCGGGCTACTACCTGGCTCAGGTGACCATCGACTCGACCATCATGGACGACGGGCGCGTGGCGCTGGCGTTCCGGGTGGACGAGGGGCGGCGGCTGGCGATCAGCGGCATCGACGTCGTCGGCAACCGCCGGCTCTCGGAGAAGCAGGTGGCGTCCGCCATGAAGACCCGCCCCGAGGGCTTCTGGTTCTTCCGCAAGGGGGAGTATGACGACGACAAGTTCGTCGGCGACCTCGGGGAGCGGATACCGGCGCTGTATGCCCGGCAGGGGTTCGTGGACATGAAGATCCTGAAAGACACCCTCATGGTGGATCGGGACAAGGGCAAGGGGCTCTTGCAGGTGGAGGTGGAGGAGGGTCCCCGGTATCGGGTGGGGTCCTTCGAGGTGGCGGGGAACCGCCGGTTCCCGACGCAGGAGCTCAAGCGGTTCTACCCGTTCGAGGGGAACACCCCCACGCTGTCGCAGCGCGTGAAGGGGTTGCTCGACCGGGGCGGGGCGGCGCCCGAGGGGGTGTTCGATCAGCGCAAGTGGGACGACGCCCTGGAGAAGGTGAACGGCGAGTATCGCAACAACGGATACCTGTACGCCACCGTGCGCCCGGTGGTGGAACGGACCTTCTCGGGGCCGGACTCGGTGCCCACGGTCAACCTGCGGTGGGAGATCGACGAGAAGAACCCGGCCATCGTCAACCGCATCGAGATCGTCGGGAACGACTTCACGGCCGATGACTGCATCCGGCGGCAGATCTTCCTGGTGCCCGGGGGGCCCTTCAACCAGCAGTCGCTCATCCGCAGCTACCAGAGCATCGGCAACCTCAACTTCTTCGAGTCGCCGATGCCGTTCCCGGACTACCGGCCGGTGAACGAGCAGGGGGACGTGGACATCGTGTTCCGCGTGAAGGAGAAGCGCACGGGGAGCATCAACTTCGGCGCGTCGATGGGGCAGGGGGGCGTGGGATTCGGCGGCTTCATCGGGGTGGAGCAGCCCAACCTGTTCGGACTGTGCAAGCGGGGACAGCTCAACTGGCAGTACGGGCGGTTCTTCAACGACTTCACGGCGACCTACTCCGACCCCGCCCTGCGCGGGACGCGCGTCTCCGGGGCGCTCAGCGCCTACCGGACGCAGTCGCGGTTCATCGTGGGCAACCTGGGGCAGAACATCCGCACCGGGAGCCAGCTGCGCATCGGGCTGCCCGTCCCCTGGTCCTATTTTTCCACGCTGTCGGTGTCCTACAACGCCGAGGCGGCCACCTTCACCTCCGGGCAGATTCAGGGGGCGTGCTCGCGCAACTGCTTCCGGTCCAACCTGGGGCTGGAGTACACCGCGGACACCCGGATCGACCTGCCCTTCGCCACCGGTGGGTCGCTTCGCACGGTGACCACCGACTTCAGTGGTGGGCCGCTGGGGGGCACGGTCAACTTCCAGCGGGTCACCACCGAGATGCGCGGGTACGCGCTCCTGGGGCAGCTGGGCGGGGGCAACCCCGGGGCGCAGCCGGTCAAGTTCACGGTCGGGCTGACGGCGCGTGCCGGGGCGTTGTTCGGGAATTCCGGGCCGTTCTTCTTCCAGCAGCAGTTCGCCGTGGGGGGCGTGATGTTCGGGCAGCAGTTGCGTGGCTACCCCGAATTCTCCATCACGCCTGCCGGCTTCAACCCCACCACCGACCAGTTCCGCTCCACCCCCGAATCGTTCGGCAACGCCTTCATGACCGTTACGGCGGAGCTGGGGGTGCGGTTCAACCAGATGTTCTATCTCAGCATGTTCACCGACGCCGGGAACAACTGGGCGGCCGCCCGGCAGATCAACCCCGGCCGGATGTATCGATCCGCCGGGTTCGGGGTATCCACGGTGACGCCGCTCGGGCCGTTGGGGCTGGACTTGGCGTACGGGTTCGACCGCACGGCGGTGGACCAGGCAACGCTGCAGCTCCGTCCCGATCCGCGGTGGCAGTTCCACTTCCGGCTTGGCCAGCTGTTCTAACGGGTGCTCGCACCCCCGCTCAACAGGATTCCATCCATGCGTCGTGCGTTCGTCATTCGTGGTGCCCTGCTGGTTGCGCTGGTCCCCGCCGTGGCGGCGGCCCAGGGGGCCGGCCAGAAGATGGCCTATGTGAACACCCAGGCGGTGCTTGGCAGCGCCCCCGGGCGGGCGGAGGCGGAGGCGGTGTTCGAGAAGGAGATGACCGGGCTTCGGGCGCAGGTGCAGAAGCTCTCCGACTCGCTCAACGCGCTGCAGGAGGCCTACGCCAAGGAGGAGGTGTCGCTGTCGCCGGCGGCCAAGGAGACGAAGCTCAAGACGCTGCGGGAGAAGCAGGCCGATTACCAGGAGCGGGTGCAGAAGCTGAACGAGCAGGCCTCGCAGAAGGAGGCGGAGCTGATGCAGCCCATCATGGACCTGGTGCGCCGGTCGCTGGATGAGGTGCGCGCCGAGGGGGGGTACGCGTTCATCTTCGACGTCTCGCAGGGGCAGATCATCGTGGCGGCTGACAAGAACCTGGATGTGACCGACCGGGTGCTGGCCAAGTTGCGGCTGGCGGCGCCGAAGGCGGCGGCGCCGAAGGCGGCGGCGCCTGCGGCCAAGCCCCCGGCCGCCGCGGGTCCGGCGGCCGCGCCGGCCGGGGTGACCAAGCGGCCGCCCACGGCGTGAACGCAGGGGGGCTCGGCGCGCCGATGGCGTCCGGGGAGATCGGCGGAGCGGGCCTCGCGGTCCTCTCCGCCGCTGCCGTTGCGGCGCGCACGGGTGGCGTGCTTCGCGGTAACGCCGACGCCCAGGTGTCACGGGTGGCCCCCCTCGATCGGGCGGGGCCGGACGCGCTGAGCTTCCTGGCCCATGCGCGCTACGCCGCGTGGTTTCCCGAGTCGCGCGCCGGGGTGGTGCTGGTTGCCCCCGCCTTTGCCGACCTCGCCGGGCCAGCCACCCGCATCATCGTGGACAAGCCAGTGGAGGCCATGGTGGCCATGCTGGGCGCCTTTCATCGGCCACCCTCCCGTCCCGAGGGGATCCATCCGTCGGCTGTGGTGGCGCCCTCGGTACGGTTGGGGGTGGGGGTCACCGTGGAACCGCACGCGGTGATCGGTGAGGCGGTCGTGGTGGGCGACGGCTGCTGGATTGGGGCCGGCGCGGTGGTGGAGGCGGGGTGCGTGCTGGGGACCCATGTCCGGCTGCACCCGAACGTGGTGGTCTATCCGGGCGTGGAACTGGGAGACCGGGTGGTGCTGCACGCCGGGGCCCGGGTGGGGCGCGAGGGGTTTGGCTTTCTCCCCACGCCGCAGGGGCCGCGGCGCATTCCCCACCTTGGGCGCTGTGTGCTGGAGGCTGACGTGGAAGTCGGGGCCAACAGCTGCGTGGACCGGGGGAGCGTGGATGACACGGTGATCGGGGCCGGCACCAAGTTGGACAACCTGGTGCATGTCGCGCACAACGTCCGCATCGGGCGCCTGTGCTTCCTGGCCGCGCAGGTGGGGATCGCCGGCTCCACGCGCATTGAAGACGGCGTGCAGCTGGGCGGTCAGGCGGGGGTCAGCGGCCACGTGACCATTGGCGCGCGCGCCTCGGTGGCGGCGCAGGCCGGCGTCATTGGTGATGTGCCTCCCGGGGAGATCTGGTCGGGATATCCCGCCCGTCCCCACCGGGAGCAGCTGCGGGCGCAGGGGGCGTTGGCGCGGCTGGCGCGGGTGATCCGTCCGTTGGAACGGCTGGTGAGCGGGGGCGACCCTCCGACGGCCTCGGAGGGCGCACCGTGAAGACGGGGGTCAGGGAGGGGCGGCAATGACGACCTCCGGGATGGTGTCGTGGCAGGGAGCGGGGGAGCGACGGACAATCGCGCGCCCGGTGGCGCTAACTGGGGTCGGCTTGCACCTTGGGCATGCCGTGCGCCTCGAGTTCCGGCCGGCGCCACGCGGGAGCGGGGTGCGGTTCGTGCGGACGGATCTCCCGGGAGCGCCGGAGGTGCCCGCGGTGGTGCGCGTGGCGGTGGAAGCCCGGCGACGCACGCAACTGGGCGAGGGGGAGGCCGCGCTGCACACGGTCGAGCATGTGCTGGCCGCCGTGGGCGCGCTGCAGGTGGACGACCTGGCGATCGCCTTGGACGCCCCCGAACCGCCCATCATGGACGGCAGCGCGGCCCCTTTCGTGGCCGCCTTGCAGGAGGCGGGGGTTGTGGCACACGGCGGGACGCCGGAGTGGCTGTCGCTCCGCCGCCCTGTGCAGCTCGTCGACGGGGAATCCCGCTACGAGGCGGTCCCGGCCGACCGGTTTTCCCTGGCGGTCTCGATCGATTTTCCGCACCCCCTGATCGGGGCGCAGGCAGGGAGCTACGACGTCACCCCCGAGCGGTTCGGGCGCGAGTTGGCGGCGGCGCGCACCTTTGGCTTCCTGCATGAGGTGGAGGCGCTGCGTGCTGCCGGGCTGATCCAGGGGGCCTCCACGGCCAATGCCGTGGTGCTGGACGCGACGGGGGTGGTGGACACCACGCTGCGCTGGCCCGATGAATTCGTGCGGCACAAGGCGCTCGACTGCGTGGGCGACCTGGTGCTGGCCGGCGGACGCCCGCGCTTCCGTCT
>JBILED010000226.1:0-4547 GCA_044352305.1 Gemmatimonas sp. | reverse complement strand
CCGCACTTCCACCGCCTCCTGGCCACCTACCTGGGGGGCGACACCTTCTGGGCCCGGTGGAACAACCTCTGGACCGCGGAGGAGGACCGCCACGGCGCCGTGCTGCACGACTACATGCACGACACGCGCATCCTGGACAACCCGGTGCTGGAGCGGATGCAGTTCGAGTACCTCAAGGCGGGGTTCGAGCCCACCTGGGACAAGGACCCGTACCGCGTGTTCGTGTACACCTCGCTGCAGGAGCGCGCCACGCAGGTGAGCCACGCCAACACCGGCCGGCTGGCGGGGGAGTACGAGCCGCTCATCGGCACCGTGCTGTCGAACGTGGCCAAGGAGGAGGCGCGCCACTACGTGTTCTACCGCGAGGTGTTCGCGCGGGTCCTCCAGCGCGACCCCAACCGCGCCCTCGAGTCGGCGGTGCAGATCATGCCCAGCATCGACATGCCCGGCATCAACATGCCGCACTTCCGCGACATGGCCGACGTGATCCGCCGCGCCGGGATCTACGGCCCGCGCGACTACATCCGGATCGTGGAGGACCTCGTGAAGTTCTGGGCCATCGACAAGCTCGAGGGGCTCAACGAGGCCGGGCGCAAGGCGCAGGAGAAGATCCTGGCCATCACCGCACGCCTCGAGCGGGTGGCCGATGCGATGGAGTCGCGCACGCGCGCCAAGACCTTCTCCTTCCCCGTCGCCTTCGCCCGCGAGTTCGCGATGGAATAGGGGGCCAGGGAGCGGCCGGGCGCCTGCGCCCCGGTCGCCGCCGGCTCCCGGGGGCTAGGGCGTGCGCCCCAGCCCCAGCACCACGTGGTCGGGGTAGTCACCAAACAGCCCGTCCACCCCCAGCGCGGCCAGCTCCCGCACCTCGGCCAGCGGGTCGCCGCGGTAGCGCGGTGCCAGGAACACCCCCTCGGGGCGCAGCGTCCACGCATGCACCTGCAGCCCCGCCGCGTGCGCGTCGCGCACGAGCGACGTGGGGACCGCCTCCGCCGTGCCCCCCACCAGCATGCGCGTGTTCACCCCCACGGCGTCGGCAAACCCCGCCACCTCGCGCAGCCCCGCCGGCGTCACCCACTGGGCGCCGGTGCGGCGGTCCCCCAGCAGCTGCCGGTCGTACGGCACGTCGTTCCCCGACAGCAGCAGCACCAGCGGCACCCGCGTCTCGCGACGCAGCGCCTGCAGGTTCCCCACCTCGAAGCTCTGGATGAACACCGGCGCGTCGGCGCGGTCCAGCCCGCGGGCGCGCAGCGCGGCCAGCAGCGGCGGCTCCAGCGGGAGTCCGATCCCGCGGAAGTGGGTGGGATGCTTGGTCTCGGGGTACACCCCCACCGGCCGCCCGCGCCGCCGCCCCAGCGAATCGGCCAGCGCCAGCACCTCGTCAAAGGTGGGGATGGCAAACTGTCCATCGTGCGCGTGCGACCGGAACGCCAGCCGCTCGCGCGCGCGCAGCGTGCGCAGCTCGGCCAGCGTGAAGTCCTCGGTGAACCACCCGGTCACGGGGGTGCCGTCGATCACGGCGGTGCGCTTGCGCGCCGGGTAGCGGTCGGCCACGTCGGTGGTGCCCCCGATCTCGTTCTCGTGGCGCGCCACCAGCACGCCGTCCTTCGAGATGACCAGGTCGGGCTCGATGAAGTCGGCGCCCATGGCCACCGCCAGCGCGTAGGCCTCCAGCGTGTGTTCGGGGCGGTGCCCGCTGGCGCCGCGGTGGGCGATCACGATCGGAGTGGGGAACATGGCGGCCGGGCGAAGGGGCGCAGGTGCCGAGCCGCGCCCGGCGCACCCCCCCGCCAGCAGGGCGAGGGCGGCGGCCGCCAGGGCCACGGGGGCGAGGGCGCGGGCCGCGGCCCGCGCGCGGAAGATGGGGCGCATGGGGCAAGCATACCCTCGCCAGCCCCGGGGCGCTCCCCCTAGTTTGTGGGCATGACGTCCGCCCCCGCCCCGCTCCTCGACGCCATGCGCCGCCGCAACGCGCAGCAGGTGGCCGAGTTGCTGGCCGCCGACCCCCAGCTGGCGCGCGGGCGCGCCGCGGGCGGCGAGACGCTCGTGTTGCATGCCTGTTACCTGGGGGCGCCGGAGCTGGTGCCACTGCTGCTGGCCGGGCGCGCGCCGGACGCCTGCGAGGCCGCGGCGCTGGGCGACGTGCCTGCGCTGCGCACCGCGCTGGAGGAGGACGACGACGCCCGCGTGCGCCGCAGCAGCGACGGATGGACCCCGTTGCACCTGGCCGCCTTCTTCGGGCGCGACGAGGCCGCGGCGCTCCTCATCGACCACGGCGCGCCGATCAACGGCCACGCCACCAACGCCACGCGCAACACCCCCCTGCACGCCGCCCTGGCGGGGGCGGTGAACGCCACGCTGGTGCGCCGTCTGGTCATGGCGGGGGCGTCGGTCACCGCCCGCGACGCCCATGGCGCCACGCCGCTGCACCTCGCCGCCTCGCGCGGCGCGGACGCCCTGTGCGACCTCCTGCTGGCCCGGGGCGCCGACCCCGGCGCGTGCACGGCCGAGGGCGCCACCCCGGCGCGGATGGCCGCCGACCGGGGCTTCCCCGCGCTGGGGGAACGGCTGGAGCCGCCCGCGCCCTGACCGCGCCCTCGCTCAGCGCCCCGGGAACCGCTTCACCACCGCCTGCACCGCCTCGCGCAGGTTGCGCTGGAACTCCGCCGGGTCGTCGCTGGTGCGCGCCACGCCGCGCCCCCGCCACACCAGGTCGTTGGTGCGCGCGTCGATCACGTCGATGACCACCGTGCCCTCGGTGTAGTACGTCGTGGCCGTCGCCGGTCCCGGCGTGCGCCACGGCCCCCACCAGCGCCCCCGGTAGCCGTAATCCCACAGGTCGATGTCCAGCTTCTCGCGGCTGCTGGCGTAGTACGCCACGGTGAACGTGGGGGCCACGTCGTCCAGGGCGTAGCCGCGCGCGATGAAGGCGTCGGCGAGGTTGGTGCGCAGCGCACGATTGGTGATGGAGGTCACCAGCATGAGGTCGTCCGGCGCCCCGGCCCGGCCGTCGCGGCGCGGCGGCGGGGTGAGGATGCGGAAGGTGCGGAACTCCGCGAAGCTCACCCCAGGGGCCACCTGCGTGGTCACGCGCACGCGCCCGCCACACCCCCCCGCCAGCAGCGCCGCGGCGAGCACGGCCGCCGCCGTCAGCCGCACCCACCCCCCCGCGCGATTCGTCTCCCGGTGCATCCGCCCTCCCGTGTGGTGCACCGGAGCCGGCGCGGGGCGTTCCCGACCGGCCGATGCACCCCCCGCAGGGCCGCGGGTTTGGGGCCAGCCGGTGTCGGGCACCCCCCGACGCCACGAGGGGCGCCCCGCCAGCGGGACGCCCCTCGGTGCCTCAGGCACTCGGCCGATCAGCGCCCGGGCTCGTGCCCCGGCTCGTCGTCGTCGGCGCCGAAGAAGCCGCCGCCCCCCTCACCGCCGCTCACCCGCTCGAGGCGCAGCATGGTGGTGACCGTCTGCCCGCCGACGATCAGCGTGACCTTGTAGTCGCCCGTGCCCATGAGGACCGTCTGCTGGCCACCGCCGCGCCCGCCGCGGCCCCCGCCCATGCCGGGGAACAGCCCCAGCGCCGCGAAGTCCTCCCCCAGCGCGTCGCGCAGCGGGCCAAAGGCGGCCATCATCTCCGCCGAGCCAGCGCCGGCCCCGCCCGCACCGCCACGCCCACCCCCCCCCGCGCCGCCGCGGCCACCGGCCGCCGCGCCGCCCGTGGGGAAGCTGGGCACCGGGGTGCTCTCCCCGGGGCGCTCCGCAAACCCGCCCGCACCGGCGCCGCCGCCAAACCCACCGCCGAAACCGCCGCCGCCTCCCCCCAGCATGGCCATCATCTGGGCGGGCGGCTGCCCGGTCTGCGCCGCGGTGCGGATCATGGCCAGCATCGGCGCCGGCACCGCCCCCGCCTTCTCCAGCGAGTCCAGCGCCCGCGCCACCCGCACCGCCTGGTTCACGCTGTCCCGGCGCTGCGACGGCGAGAGCGGCGGCGGCGGTGCGGCCGCGCGCGGCCCCCGCATGTCCCACACCACCTGGTGCAGCCCCGCGCGGGCCGGGCCCGTGAGCGTCCGCAGCGTGTCGCCGGCGGCGTCCTGGATCACCAGCCGCGCCTGCCCCGGCGCCCCTTCGGCCACGTGGTACCACAGCGTCGCCCCGTACGCGGGGCTGGGCGCCGCAAACACCCCCTGCCCGGGGTTCCCCCCGTTCACCGGCGCCTCCCCCCACTGGTGCGCCACCCGCGGGGTGAACACCGCGGCCTTGGCCGCGCGCACCGCCGGCGTGAGCTGCTGCAGCGGCGTGATGTCCACGATCCAGATGCTCCGCCCGTGCGTCCCGGCGATCAGCTCGCCGTCGCGCTCGTGGATGAGCAGGTCGTGCACCGGCACCGTGGGGAGCCCGGCCATGAATCGCTTCCAGGTGGCGCCGCGATCGAGCGAGACGTACGCCCCCACGTCGGTCCCCAGGAACAGCAGGTCGCGGTTCTTCGGGTCCTCGCGGATCACGTGCACGAAGTCCGCGTGCCCGCGCGGCAGCGTGGCCGCCAGCGACGCGAA
>JBILED010000006.1:0-45265 GCA_044352305.1 Gemmatimonas sp. | reverse complement strand
GGAAGAAGCCGTCGGCGGTGAACGACTGCGCCGAGAGCTCGGGGAGCTTGTAGTACCCCACCATGCGCCCCGGCGACTTGATGAGGATCTCCCCCTCGTCGCTGAGGCGCACCTCCACGTCGGGGTAGGGGACGCCCACGTACCCCGGCAGGTTGTGCTCGGCGGTGGAGAGGTGGCTGTAGGCGAAGTCCTCGCTCATGGCGTACCCCTCGAGCAGGTTGAGCCCGAGGCGGCGGTACCAGCTGATGAGCTCCGCGGGGATGGGCGCCGAGCCGGAACCGGCCAGGCGCACCTGGTCCAGCCCGAGGCCGGTGAGCACCTTCCTGGCCACGATCTTCCCCAGCAGCGGGATCCCCAGCAGGCGGTCCAGCTTCTTCGCGGGCATCTTGGCGAAGACGCCCTGCTGGAACTTGAGCCAGAGGCGCGGCACCGAGATGAAGATCGTGGGGCGCGCGCGCTGGATGTCGGCGACGAAGGTGTCGAGCGAGTCCGCGAAGAAGATGTGGCCGCCCGCGACGAACGAGGCGCACTCGATGTAGGCGCGCTCGAAGACGTGGGCGAGCGGCAGGTACGACAGGGCGCGGTCCTGGGCGGTGAAGCCCACGCCGCGCACGATCCCCTCGGCGGCGGCGGTGATGTGCCGGAAGTCGTGCATCACCCCCTTGGGGGTGCCGGTGGAGCCGCTGGTGTACAGGAGGAGCGCGAGGTCATCCGCCGCGCGGGCGGGGCGCCCCTCGAGCGGGGCGGTGGTGGCGACGATCTCGTCCCAGCGGGCGCCGGGGGTGTCGGGGGCGAGCGGGAAGGTGATGCGGGGGAGCGAGTCGGGGATCCCCGGCAGCTGCCGGTCCCACCCCGGGTCGAGCTTGCCGATGAACACCGCCTTGGCCTCGCTGTGCTCGAGGATGTAGGCGATGGTGTCGGCCTTCTCGGTGGGGAAGATGGCCACCGTGGTGAAGCCGCCCATCCAGATCGCCAGTTCGGCGATGAAGAAGTGGGCGCAGTTCTTGGAGAGCATGGCCACGCGGTCGCCGCGCTGCAGCCCGAGCCCCTGCAGGTGGGCGGCCATGCGCCGCGCCTGGTCCATCACCTGCCGCCAGGTGTAGTCCACCGTGCGTCCGCCGCCGACCGGCTGGGTCAGGTACACCTGGTCGCCCAGGGCGGCTTCCTTCTGGTAGACGTGGTCGAGGATCAGCGTCGGGCTGGTCACGGGATCGCCTCGGATGGGGTGGGGCGCGCGGCACCGGCCGGGCGGCATCGCCCGGGGCTGGCGCTGGCGGCCGACGCGGCGGGAGGGAGAGCCGGTCGGGGTCGCCGGAGTATACGGGGTGGTCCGCCGCCGCACGAGGTCCCCCGGGGGCGGCGCGCGCGGCCGGGTGCGCGGCTGCATCTTGCGGGGGTGGCCGCCAGCGCCGCCCACCGCCGGTCGGGCGGTGGTGCACGATCCCGTTCCCCTTGCACGCCTCGGGTGATGCCCATGTCCCGTCTTGCCCTGCCCCTGCTCCCCGCCCTGCTCCCGGCCCTGCTGGGCGCCCAGGGGGGCGCCCGCCCTGCCACATCCCCCGTGCCCGCGGCGCCCGTCGCCGCCCCCGCCGCGCCCCCGCCGCGCGCGGGCGGGGAGGCGCTCAAGCCCGCCAGCCCCGTGGTCACGCGGGGGAGCGTGCGCCTCGCCAGCGGCGCCCTGCTGGGGTACACCGCCACCACCGGCGAGCTGCCGATCCGCAACCCGCAGACTGACTCCACCGAGGGGCACGTCTTCTTCGTGTACTACCAGCGGGAGGGCGCGGCCGACCCGGCCACGCGCCCGCTCACGATCGTGTTCAACGGCGGCCCGGGTTCCAGCACCGTGTGGCTGCACATGGGCGCCTACGGCCCCAAGCGGGTGAAGCGGCTGGACGACGGCGCGGCGGGACCGCCACCGTACACCTACGAGGACAACCCCCACACGCTCCTCGACCAGACCGACCTGGTGTTCCTCGATCCCGTGGGCACCGGCTACTCGCGCCCGGCGAAGGCGTCGGACGGCCCCAAGTTCTGGGGGCTGGACGAGGACGTGCGCGCCACCGGGGAGTTCATCCGGCTCTTCCTCACGCGCTACGGGCGCTGGGGGAGCCCCAAGTTCGTGAGCGGCGAGTCGTACGGCACCACGCGCGCCGCGCACCTGAGCGGGTGGCTGGTGGACAACGGCATCGCGCTCAACGGCGTCGCGCTCATCTCCAGCGTGCTCAACTTCGAGCTCTCGCGCACCGACCGCGGCAACGACATCGCCTACGCGGGCTACTTTCCGTCTCACGCCTTCACCGGCTGGTTCCACCAGCGGCTGGCCCCCGAGCTGCAGGCGATGACCGCGGCGCAGTTCCAGGCGGCGGTGGACCGCTTCACCGCCGACGAGTACGTGCCGTGGTTGATGAAGGGGGAGGGGGCGCTCACGGCGGCCGAGCGCGACGCGATGCACGCGAAGCTGGCGCGGTGGACCGGGCTGTCGCGCGAGTTCATCGCCGCCAACGACGGCCGCATCCCGCTGGCGCGCGCGCAGGTGGCGCTGCTGGCCGGGGAGCGGAAGGTGCACGGGCGGCTGGACAGCCGCTTCACCGCCTACAACACCGATCCCGGCGCGGCGCAGCCGGCGTTCGACCCCAGCGAGTCGAACATCCGCAACGACTACACCCCCGTGCTCAACGACTACGTGCGGCGGCAGCTGGGGTGGACCGACGAGCGCCCCTACTGGATCCTCGGCGGCGGGATCGGCCCCTGGCGCTACGAGCAGGCCAAGTACCCCAACGTGGTGCCGTCGCTGGAGCGGGCGTTCGCCAAGAACCCGCACATGAAGCTGTACGTGGCCTTCGGCTACTACGACATGGCCACCCCGTACTGGGCGGTGCAGTACACGCTGGACCACATGGTGGTGGACCCCGCGGTGCGGGCGGGGATCCAGCGGGGGTACTTCACCGCGGGCCACATGATGTACATCGACGAGCCGAGCATGAAGGGCATGCGCGCCGACCTGCGCCGGTTCATCGACTCGGCCGTGCCGCGCTGACGCGCCGCCCCGCCGCCGTCCCCGCGTTTCCCTCCGTCCGCCCCTCCCGCGATGCCCCGTCCGCTGCACCTCGCCCTCGCCCTCGCCCTCGTCGGCGCGCCCCCGGCGCTCCCGGCGCAGGGCCCCGCCCCCGCGTCCCCCGCCCCCGACAGCGCCTTCGCCGCGCTCCCGTGGCGCTCCATCGGCCCCTTCCGCGGCGGCCGCTCGGTGGCGGTGGCGGGGGTGCGCGGCAATCCGCGCCGCTACTACATGGGCACCGTGGGCGGCGGCGTCTGGCAGACCGACAACATGGGGATCAGCTGGCGGAACATCACCGACGGCTTCCTCGGCACCCACACCATCGGCGCCATCGCCGTGGCGCCGGACGACCCCAACGTGGTGTACGCGGGCACCGGGGAGCACGCGGTGCGCGGCGTGATGACGCACTCCGGCGACGGCGTGTACCGCTCCACCGACGCGGGGAAGACGTGGGCACGGGCGGGGCTGGAGGCCACGCGGCACATCGCGCGGATCGTGGTGCACCCGAAGGACCCCGATGTGGTGTACGTGGCGGCGCAGGGGACGCTGTACGCGCCCTCGACGGAGCGCGGGGTGTTCAAGTCCACCGACGGCGGCGCCACCTGGCGCCGGGTGCTGTTCGTGGACGAGCGCACGGGGGCGGCCGAGCTGTCGATGGACGCCACCAACCCGCGCATCCTGTACGCGGCGATGTGGGAGCACGGCCGGCAGCCGTGGAGGGTCACCAGCGGCGGCCCCGGGAGCGGGCTGTACAAGTCCACCGACGCCGGCGAGACGTGGGTGAAGATGACCGCGGGGCTGCCGGGGAAGATGGGGAAGATGGCCGTGGCGGCCAGCCCGGCCAACCCGGAGCGCGTGTACGCGCTCATCGAGAGCGAGTCGGCGGGGGAGGAGCGGGGGCTGTACGTGTCGGACGACGCGGGGAAGGGGTGGCGCCGCGTGTCGGGGGACCCGCGCCTGGTGCAGCGGGCGTGGTACTACATCGAACTGTTCGCCGACCCGAAGGACGAGGATCGCGTGTACGTGCTGAGCGCGCCCGCGCTGCGGTCGGACGACGGCGGGCGCACGTGGACCGAGGTGGAGGGGGTGCACGGCGACTACCACGACCTGTGGATCAACCCGGACGACCCCGCCAACCTCATCCTGGCGGACGACGGCGGCGCGGCGATCACCTTCGACGGCGGCCAGAGCTGGAGCACCCAGGGGAACCAGCCCACGGGGCAGTTCTACCGCCTCAACGCCGACAACCGGTTCCCGTACCGCGTGTACGCGGCGCAGCAGGACAACACGTCGGTGATGATCGCCAGCCGCGAGGCGGCCAGCGGGGGGATCACCACGGCCAGCTGGCAGGCGTCGGCGGGGGGGGAGAGCGCCTTCCTCGCCTTCGATCCGGACCGCCCGCGGTTCGTGCTGGGGGGGAGCTACCAGGGGACGATCGAGGTGCTGGACACCGAGGCGTCGGCCGGGACGGGGATCATGGCCGCGCCGATCCAGTACCTGGGGCGGGACGCGAAGGACATGAAGTACCGGTACAACTGGAACGCGCCCATCATCTGGAGCCGCCACGAGCCGGGGACCTTCTACCACGGCGCGCAGCGACTGCTCAAGACGTCCGACCTGGGGAAGACGTGGACGGCGGTGTCCCCCGACCTGACGCGGAACGAGCGGGCGAAGCAGGGGACCCCCGGAGGCCCGTACACCAACGAGGCGGTGGGGGCGGAGAACTACGGGACGCTGGCGTACGTGGCGGAGTCGCCGCACGAGCGCGGGGTGATCTGGACGGGGAGCGACGACGGGCTGGTGCACGTCACCCGCGACGGCGGGCGCACGTGGACGAACGTGACCCCGAAGGCGCTGGCCGAATGCCTCGTCAACGCCATCGAGCTGTCCCCCCACGACAAGGGGACGGCGTACATCGCCACCACGCGCTACAAGTTCAACGACCATGCGCCGGGGCTGTACAAGACCACCGACTACGGCGCGACGTGGACGCGCATCGACCGCGGGATCCCTCCCGGGGCGTTCACGCGGGTGGTGCGGGAGGACGAGGTGCGCCGCGACCTGCTGTTCGCGGGGACGGAGCGCGGGCTCTTCCTTTCCTGGAACGGGGGGCGCGACTGGGCGCCCTTCCAGCGCAACCTCCCGCGGGCGCCGATCACCGACCTCAAGGTGCATCAGGGGACGCTGATCGCCGCCACCTCGGGGCGCGGCCTCTGGATCCTGGACGACCTCGCGGTGCTGCGGCAGCACCGGGACGACACCCCGGCGTTCCATGCGTACCGGCCGGCCCCGGCCGTCCTGGTGAACGGGAGCAGCGAGCTGGACGACGCCGGCGGGGACGTGTCCGGCGCGCACCCGCTGCGCGGCGTGAACCCTGCCACCGGGGTGGTGCTGTACTACCGGCTCCCCGCGGTGGGGACGGCGGACACGCTGGTGCTGGAGGTGGCCGACAGCACCGGGCGGACCATCCGCACGTACCGCTCGGTGAAGGACACGGCGGCCACGACGTGGGACGGCGGGCCGCCCGCCGAGCGCGCGCTCCCCGCCGCGGCGGGGCTCAACCGTTTCGTGTGGGACCTGCGGCACGCCACGATGGCGGGGGTCCCCGGGGTGTACATCGAGGGGAGCTATCGCGGGCACAAGGTGCCGCCGGGGCGCTACCGGCTGACGCTGCGGCTGGGGACCGCCGCGGTGTCCACCGAGGCGGAGGTGCGCGCCAACCCGCACTACGCCACCAGCGCCGCCGCCTACGCCGAGTACGACCGGTTCATGGCGCAGGTGGAGGGGGAGCTCACGCGGATGCACGAGACGGTGAACGAGGCGCACGCGGTGCGGGGGCAGCTGGCCGCGATGCTGGCGGGGCTGCCGGCCGACGCGCGGCACGCCCAGGTGCGGCGCGAGGGGGAGGCGCTGCTGGCGCGGCTCACCGCGTGGGACGGCGACATGGTGTCGCGCAAGACGCGCGCGTACGACGACACGGAGAACTTCCCGCAACAGTTCACCGCCAACTGGCTGTTCCTGGTGAACGCCACGGAGAGCGACCTGCCGCGGGTGAACCAGCCGTCGCGCGACCGGCTGGCGGAGCTGGAGCCGGAGTGGGCGCAGCTCAAGGCGCGGGTGGACGCGCTGCTGGACGCGGAGGTGCCCGCGCTGAACCGGAAGCTGTTCGAACTGGGGATCGGGGCGGTGCGGACGCGGACGCGCCCCGGCGCGCGCCCCATCGGGTGAGCGACGGGACGGGACCGGGTGACCCTCCGGCTGCCGGGGCGGACGGGCTCCGCGCATTCTTGCGGAGCCCGGGGGGGATGCCGCATACTCGAGGGGTTGACCGAGTGCCCCCCCTTGCCAACCGGACCCCCCGCGGTCCCCATTCCCCACCGCGCATGCGTTGCCGGCTCACATTCCTCCTGGTTGGCGCGGCGCTCGCCCTGGCGCCGTTCCCCGCCGCATCGGCCCAGCTGGGCGGCCTCATGAAGAAGGCGCAGCAGAAGGCTGCCGAGAAGATGGCCGACAAGGCCGCGGAAAAGGCGGCGGACGCGGGGCTGGGGCCATCCCCGGACTTCGACGAGGTGGTGCTGGAGCTGGACGAGGCCCGGGTGGCCGCGCTGCTCACGGGGCTGAAGGCACGGCGCGAAATGGAGCAGAAGGTGGACCTGGCCGGCAAGCGACGGGAGGCCGCGCGGCTGGACTCGCAGGCCACCGCCGCCGAGCGGCAGTCGGAGAAGGCACGGTCGCGCTGGGAGGAGAGCAACGGCCGCGTGACGGCGTGCCTCGACAAGGTGATCTCCGAGCGGCAGGATGTGGCGCTCAAGACCTACGAGCAGAAGTTGAAGCAGATGGTCGGCCAGATGAACGCGTCGGGAGGTGAGGACCCGCGGATCAAGGCGATGACGGCCGCCATGCAGCGCATGAATGAGGCGATGGCCAAGGGCGATGACGCCGGCGCCGCCAAGGCGCAGACCGATCTCATGAAGGTGATGGGGGTGGACATCATGGCCGACTCGGCGGCGGCGAAGGCCAAGTGCGGCCAGCCCGTCCCCAAGCCGGACGACGTGGAGCGCGCCGACAGGCTGCGGCAACAGGCCGACGCGGCGGGAGAGGCCGCCCGTGCTGCCGAGAACCAGGTGAACGAGGCGGCCGCGAAGGCGTCCCAGCTCACGGAGCCGCAGTTCGCGATGGCCGGCGAGCGCGCGGAGACGTTTCTGAAGTCCCCGAAGTCCATGGCGTTCTCCGCGAAGGAGCGCGCGGCCCTCAAGGGCAAGCAAGGGGAGCTCGCGGAGTTCTTCGCGAAGTGAGCGCGCGCCGGGGGGCGCGCGCGTGTGGCGCCCCCCTGATGCTGGTGGTGGCGCTGGCCGCTGCGGCGCCGGCAGTCCCACGCGCCGCCGCGCAGCCGCTCCCCCCCTCCGCGTTGCGGGTGCGGGGGAGCGCCGCCCCCTTCTGGCGCGCCGATCGCGCCCCGGCGGTGTGGACGGCGCCCGACTCCGGGGTGGCGCGCGCGCTGCGGTGGCAGCGGCTGGACTCCGCGGTGGCGTGGGCGGAGCTGCCGCTCCAGGGGACGGGGGAGGCGTGGCGGCTGCGCCTCGTGGTGGTGCGGGCCGATCCCCGTGCGCTCCCCTGGACGCTGGAGCTGCGGCGCGATGCCGGGGGCGGGCGCTGGTCGGTGCGCGAGGCGGGGGATGCCCGCGTCGCGCTCAACGCGGGGCACTTCAACGGCGGGAGCCCTTGGGGGTGGGTGGTGATCGACGGCGTGGAGCGGCTCCCCCCGCAGCACGGGCCGCTGGCCGCCGCGCTGCTGCAGCGCCCCGATGGATCGATAGCGTGGGTGCGCGACGCGGCGGTGGATTCCGTGCGGCAGCACCACCGGGCCCGCCGGGGCGCCGGCGGCGCCGGCGCCGTGCGCTGGGCGTTCCAGTCGTTCCCGGTGCTGCTGGACTCCGGCGGGGTGGTGCCGCCGGCGTTGCGCGCGGGGCGGGCGCTGCGGCTCGGGCATCGCGACCGGCGGCTGGCCATCGGCACCACGCGCGACGGGGCGCTCCTGGTCGCCCTCACCGTGCTGGACCTCCCGGGGGCCGGCGAGGTGCCGGTGGGGCTCACCCTCCCCGAGCTGGCGGCGGTGATGGGAGCGCTGGGGGCCGAGCGCGCCATGGCGCTGGACGGCGGGATCAGCGCGCAGCTGCAGGTGGGAGCGCAGCGGTGGCCGGGGTGGCGCGACGTGCCGTTGGCGCTGGTGGCCCCCTCCGCCGCACCGCCGACCGGCCGCTAGGGCGCGGACGCGCCGCCGTCGCCGCGGCGCGCCGCCGCCAGGCGCACGATCTCCTCGCGCACGCGCGCAATGACGTCGGGCCAGTCGAACTCGCGCGCCTGCCGCACCAGCGTGACGCTGTCGTACCACAGGCTCGCGTCGGTCCCGAGCTCCCACCGGAAGTCCGGGGCCACGGGGAGGAGCAGCCGGGTGGGGCGCCCCAGCGCCCCGGCCAGGTGCGCCACCGCGCTGTCCACCGTCACCACCAGGTCGGCCCGGCACAGCGCGTGGGCCGAGTCGGCGAAATCCTGGCAGAGGGCGCCCACGTCCACCCACTCCGCGTGCCACGCCGCGGGGAGGAGCGTGTCCGCGCCCGGGGCCTTCTGCAGGGTGGTCATCCGCACGCCGGGAAGCCCGCGCAGCGGCTCCAGCAGCTCCCCGCGCATGGAGCGCCGCCGGTTGTCCACGTGCTGCGGATTCCCCGACCAGCAGAGCGCCACCGTGAGTCGCCCGTCGGGGGGGAGCGCCGCCGCCACGTGCGGCGGGCAGGGACCGGGAGCGCGGAGGTACGGGGCGCCGTCCACCATGGCGCGGCGCAGCCGCAGCGCATGGGGGATCGACAGCAGCGGCACGTGCACGTCGTGCGCCGGCATCGGCGTGCCGATGGCGGTGCAGCTGGCCACCCCCGCCAGCTGCCCCAGCAGCGGCACCAGCGCCGCCGGCGCGCGCAGGTGGACGGTGGCGCCCCGGGCGGCCAGCACGGCGGCCAGCCGGGAGAACATCACGCTGTCCCCGAGTCCCTGCTCGTGGACGATGAGGACGCGCCGACCGCGCGGCGATTCCCCCGGCTGCAGTCGCGGGGAGTCCACTGGCTCCATGGCGACGGGGGTGTCCGCGCACCGGAAGCGGTACTCGTACTCGGGCCACCCCGCCCCCCAGTCGCCCAGCCCCAGCAGCGCGAGCCCGTGCTGGAGGTGCAGCTTGGGGTCCGCCGGGGCGATAGTGAGGGCGGTGGCGTACACGTCGCGGGCGCCCTCCCAGTTGCCGAGGCGGCGGAGGATCTCCCCGAGGTTGCACAGCGCCCCCACGTTGGACGGGTCCAGCCGGAGCGCCTCCCCCACGACGGCCAGCGCCTCCTCCTGGGCCCCGACCTCCGAGAGGATGGCCGCCAGGTTGGCGGCCGCCTTCACGTCGTGGGGGGCGCGGCGGTGGAGCTCGCGGAACTCCTCCACGGCGGCGCCCAGCTGTCCCGCCCCGAAGCAGGCCATGGCCAGTGCGGTGCGCGCCTCGAGGCTGCCGGGGAGCGCTGCCACCACCTCGCGCAGCGGCGCCACGGCGTCGGCGTGCCTCCCCGCGCCCAGGAGCGCCTTGGCGGCCTCGAAGCGACGACGGAGCGCTGCGTGCATGGCGGGGGGCGGGGGGAGCGGGACGGTGCGCGGGGGCGCCTGCCGCGGGCGGTGACGCGCCGGCGAGCGCTTCCGGGTGCAATATACCGGGCCGTCGGCCCCCCTCGGCCACGACGCCCCACCCCGTTCCGGAGCCACCGCATGCGTCCTCGGTTCCTTCGTCCCGCCGCGCTGGCGGCCCTCCTGTGCCTTTTCCCGGTCGTCCATGCCCCCGCGCAGGGGACGCTGTTCATCGTGGGGGGCGGCCCGCAGCCCGACGCGCTGGTGCGCGAGTTCGTGGAGCTGGCGGGGGGGACCGGGAAGGCGCGGATCGTGGTGATGGCGATGGCCAGCGCCGACGGCGAGAAGAGCGGCGCATCGAAGGCGCAGCAGCTGCGCGGGATGGGCGCCTCGGCGGTGAACCTGTGGATCAACCGGGCGCAGGCCGACCTGGACTCGGTGGCACGGATCCTGGACGGCGCCACGGGAATCTGGTTCGGCGGCGGGCTGCAGACGCGGTTGGCGAACGTGGTGCGCGGCACCAAGGTGGGGGACGCGATCCGCGCGCGACTCGCCGCGGGGGCGGTGGTGGGGGGGACCTCGGCGGGGGCGGCGGTGATGTCCACGCCGATGATCACCGGCGACGAGCGCCGGCGCGGCGGCGACCGCTACCCCGACGACTCGTCGGCGATCTTCATCACCATCGACCGCGGGAACGTGGAGACCGTGGACGGCCTGGGGCTGGTGACCGACGTGGTCATCGACCAGCACTTCGTGCGGCGGAAGCGGCACAACCGGCTGCTGTCGCTGGTGCTGGAGGGGCCGGTGCGGCTGGGGGCCGGCATCGATGAGTCCACCGCGCTGGTGATCGGCCCTGACCGCACGTGGCGGGTGAGCGGGGCGAGCACCGTGGTGGTGTACGACGCGCGGCGGGCGGAGCCGGGACCGGCCGGGCTGCCGCTTGGGGGGAGCGGGATCGTCACGCACGTGCTGCCGGCGGGGTCGCGGTTTGACCCGGCGACGGGGCGCGCGACGCTGCCGCGGTAGCGCGCCGCGATCCGCGGGGCGGTCACCTACCGCCGCGGCACCCCACGCTCCGCCAGCGCCCCGTTCTCCCCCATCAGCGCCAGCGACAGCGCCCCTCCCTCCCACGCGCCGCGCAGCACGCCCCCCAGGGGCAGCGTGCCACGGGCCGAGGTCATCCCGGGGCCCAGCAGCCGGCTGTCCACGCGCATGGCATCGGCGGGGACCTCCACGCGCGTGGAGACGGTGCCGGTGGCGCTGGCGCCGCTGATGACGCCCGTGAGCGGCTGCCCGCCGCCGCGCCGCCGCAACACCAGCGCGTGCACGGCGCCCGCGCGCGGGCCGGAGACCTGCGCGCTCCAGCGGAACTCGTGGCGCACCGGGTCTGCCGTGACGGTGATGCGCGCCATCACCCCCGGCTGTGACAGCGTGACCACGACCGGCCGCGCCGCCGGGGCGCGTCCCGCCACCAGCGGCGGCGTGGTGTGCGGCGCCCGGCGCATGGGGCGCGCGCGCTCCAGCGCGTAGGCGTACGCCACCAGCTGCGTGTCGGCGAAGGCGCGCCCCAGCAGCTCGAGGCCGATGGGAAGCCCGTCGGCGCCGAAGCCGGCGGGGAGGCTGATGGCCGGGAGCCCGCTCTGCGCGCTGAGGTTGCAGGTGCCCCCGCCCTGCACCTCCCCCAGGAACACCGGTTTCTGCCGCATGGCGGGGTAGGCCAGCGCGTCCAGCCCCAGCGAGTCCATGAGCGCGTCCACGCGCGCGCGCAGCGCCCCCTGCCGCGCCAGGATGGTCCGGTGCCATGGCGTGTCCTCGGCGCTCACCGTGTCCACCACGCGGAAGCGCGCCTCCAGCTGCCGGTCGAAGAGCCCGCGGTCGAGGATCTCGCGCACGCTGCGCACCGGCGCGCCGGGGACCCCCGCGAGGTAGCGGATCAGGTCGAACTTGGTCTCGGCGTTGATGGCGCTGGTGTTGGCCAGCAGCGTGTCGAACTCGGGCATGGCCACGTCCACCACCGAGGCGCCCTGCGCGCGCAGCGCGGCGATGGCGCTGCGCACCGTGTCGGCGATCTCGCCGTCGGTGTCGCGGAAGTACGGCAGGAACACCCCGATGCGGGCGCCGCGGAGCGCGTCCAGGCGCAGCGCCGCGCTGAAACGCGCCGGGGCGCGCCCGCGCAGCACGTGCGTGGCGCGGTCGGCCTCGTCGAGCCCCACGGTGACGTCCAGCGCCGCGGCCAGGTCGGCCACGGTGCGCGCCATGGGGCCGCCGATGTCCTGCGTGTGCGACAGCGGCACGATGCCGGTGCGGCTCACCAGCCCCATGGTGGGGCGCAGCCCCACGAGGTTGGCGTAGGCGCTGGGGATGCGGATGGAGCCGCAGGTGTCGGAGCCCCACCCCACGGCGGCGAAGCTGGCGGCGATGGCGGCGCCGGTGCCGCCGCTGGATCCCCCGGGGCAGCGCGTGGGATCGTACGGATTGCGCGTCTGCCCCCCCAGCGACGAGATGGAGGTGATCCCCGCGGCCAGCTCGTGGAGGTTGCTCTTGGCCAGGATGACGGCCCCCGCCTCGCGCAGCCGCGCGACGACGAACGCGTCGCGCGCCGGCTGGCTGGCGGCCAGCGCCAGCGACCCTGCGCTGGTGGGCAGGTCGCGGGTGTCGTAGTTGTCCTTCACGATCACGGGGATGCCGTGCAGGGGCCCCCGCACGCGCCCGGCGCGACGCTCGGCGTCCAGCGCGGCCGCCTCGGCGCGCGCCTTGGGGTTCACGCGGATGAGGCTGGCGAGGGCGGGGCCCGCGTGGTCGTACGCCGCGATGCGCGCCAGGTACGCGTCCACGAGCGCCGCGGCGGTGGTGCGTCCCGCGGCCATGGCGGCCTGGAGCTCGGCCACGGAGGTCTCGGTCACCTCCACGGCGGGGGCGGCGCGACGCGCGGGCTGCGCGGCGCCGCCGGCGGAGGCGAGGAGCAGCGCGGCGGGGAGCGTGAGGAGCAGGCGGCGGGAGAGGCGCATGGCGTCGGGGGCTCGAGGTCCCCCCAAGCTACGGCGCCTCCGGAGCCCGCGTCAGCGGTGGGCCGCTGGCGCGGGCCGCCCCGTCAGTCCCGGGATCCGGCTGCTGTCGCGGGCGCCGCCGCCCGTGCCCGCACGCTGTCCACCACTTCGCGCACCGCCGCGATCACCAGCGCCGGGCGGTCGAACTGCAGGTAGTGTCCGCTGTCGAGGACGCGCACCTGGCGACCGCGCGTGGACCAGGCCGCCTCCTCCACGTGCAGGGTGTCCCAGATGGCGCGCATGGCCGCGCCTTGCTGCTCGGAGGCCTGCATCTGGGCCAGCTCATCGGCATTCAGGGGGCGGAGCGCCGTGAGCACCACCAGCGGGCGGTCCCCCAGCGGGCGGTCGCCGACCGCGGTGGCCACGCGCGCCTGCTCCATGGTGGCCCGGATCGCCGCCGCTTCCGCCACCACGGCTGTCATGCTTTGCGGCTGGAAGCGACCGGCCACCGCGAGCTGTGCGGGGGGGAAGCCGGGGAACTGTGCCGTGTCCGGGCGCAGGAAGAGGCGCATGCCGCCGCTCGCGGCCAGCACCCGGGCGATCCCCATCTGCGACGCCATCTTCCCCATCAGGTCGCCCACCGCCGGCCGAAGGCGCGCCTCCTGATCCGGATGCGACGCGTCCACCAGCACCAGCCCCGCCACGGCGGCCGGCCGGGCGGCGGTGAACACCAGGGCGAACGGCCCCCCCAGCGAGTGCCCCACCACCACGAACGGCCCGGGCTCGGCGGCCGCGTCGAGGAGCTGCCCCAGGTCGCGGGCTACCGCTACGGCATCACGCACCTCTCCGGCCTGCAGCGGGCCACTCCACAGGATCCCCGCCCGGTCGTAGGCGCAGGCGCGCGTGGTGGCCGCCACCGAGTCGTGCACGGCGGACCAGGCCATGGAGCCGTTGGCGTCCAGCCCCGACTCGAAGAGCACCGTGGGGGCGCCCGTGCCGCGGCAATCCAGGTGCAGCGTCCGGTCGCCCACGGTCACCAGGCGCCCGGGGGGCGGATGATTGGCGGCCGCCCGAGACCGGGCGAGCTGTTCGTAGGCGACCCCGCCCAGCAGGGTCAGGGTCAGCAGGGCGGCGAGGCCGGCGGCCAGGCGCAGGAGGCGGCGGACGAGGGGGCGGGACATGGCCGACTATCCGCCCCGGCGCGCGCGGCGTCAAGGGCGCTTGGCGGGGGCGCGGGGTAGCTTGCAGGGACCGTCCGGCGTCCCCATTCCCCGACCGCTCCCCGCATGCACAAGCGCGACTTCCTCCGCACCGTGGGCGGTGCCTCGCTGGCGATGGCCTTGGGCGAGGTGCCGTGGGCCCGGTATGCCGCACTCGCGCCGACCGCGCTGGCGCGGGACGAGCCGTTCTGGGAGGCGCTGCGCGCGCAGTTCGCCCTGGTGCCCGACTACGTGAATCTCGAGAGCGGCTACTACATGCTGCAGGCGGAGCCGGTGCTGGAGGCGTTCGTGGGGCACGTGCGCGCCATCAACCGCGCCAACACCCGCTACATGCGCACGCGCCAGGGGGACGACAAGCTGGCGGCGCGGCGGCAGCTGGCCGCGATGGCCGGGTGCGCCGTGGAGGAGCTGATCATCACGCGCAACACCACCGAGTCGCTGGACACGGTGATCGCCGGCTTCGACTGGAAGCCCGGGGACGAGGCGGTGATGGCGGCGCAGGACTACGGCGCGATGCTGGACCAGTTCGCGCTGCAGGCGCGGCGCTTCGGGATGGTGAACCGCGTGCTGTCGCTGCCGATGGACCCGCGGACGGACGACGAGCTCGTGGAGCTGTACGCCGCGGCGATCACCCCGAAGACGCGGCTGCTGATGGTGTCGCACCTGGTGAACATCACCGGGCAGATCCTCCCCGTGCGGAAACTCTGCGACATGGCGCACGCGCGCGGCGTGCCGGTGCTGGTGGATGGCGCGCACAGCTTCGCGCAGCTGGACTTCCGGATCCCCGACCTGGGGTGCGACTACTTCGGCGCCTCGCTCCACAAGTGGCTGGGGGTGCCGCTGGGGGCGGGGATCCTGTACGTGCGCCGCGACCGGATCGCCCCCCTGTGGCCCGTGTTCGGCGACGCGGGCTACCCCGACGACGACATCCGCAAGCTCAACCACACGGGCACGCACCCGGTGCACACCGACCTGGCCATTGGCGACGCGATCGCCTTCCACGACGCCATCGGCATCGCGCGCAAGGAGGCGCGGCTGCGGTTCCTGCAGCAGCACTGGACGCGCCAGCTGCGGGGGGTGCCCCGCGTGGTGCTCAACACGCCCGCGGACCCCGCGCGCGCCTGCGCCATCGCCAACGTGGGGGTGGAGGGGATGGCGCCAGCCGCGCTGGCGCAGGCACTGTTCGACCGCCACCGCATCTGGACGGTGGCGATCGACGGGGCCGGGGTGCGCGGCGTGCGCGTCACCCCGGGGGTGTTCACCACCACGGCCGAGCTGGACCGGCTGGTGGTGGCGGTGACGGAGCTGGCGCGCGGGTAGGGCGGGGCGCGCGCCCCGGGTTCACCGGCACCCGCTGCCGCGGCAGGCGAACCCGTCCATCAGCAGGATCGTGCTGTGCCCCGGATCGCCGCTGGGCACCGGCACGCCGGTGGGCACCAGGAACTGCCGCGAGTTGCCGCCGTACAGGTTCGGCGGCAGCTCCGTGGCCGCCAGCACGATGTACGTGTGGTCGGCAAAGGCCCAGCTTCCGACCGCCTTCCGCTGCGCCTCCGGGGTGCGGCCGTTCATGCGCGCCGCTCCGGCCACCCAGCGGTCCACCTCCGCGGCCGTGGCCTCGCGGATCTTCCCCTCCTGCTTCAACCGCTGCAGCCCCCGCTTCCCGCCCGGCAGCACATGGTCGGGGAGCGCCACGTCACGGATGGTCAGCCGCTCGTCGCGCCACACGGTCCCGCTCACCTCGCCCACGGTGAAGGACTCCCCGGCCTTCTGATGCAGGAAGGTCCCGATGCGGCGGCCGAACAGCTCCCGCACGCGCTGCTTGACCTCGCTGTCCGGCCCCGTCTCCTCGGCGTGGAAGGCGCGGCAGGCATTGGGGCCGTCCTCGGTGGAGTACTGGGTGAGGCGCGTCTCCGGTGGCAGGCCGATCACCGCCTGCCGGCCGTTCCCCTGCGCCAGCACCCCCGCGATCCGGGCGCCGTCGGTGCGGCCGACGTTCCACACGATCGGGTCCTCCCCCGCAAGCACCAGCACCACCGGCTTGGGGGTGACCCCCACCACGACCCGCTCCTCGGTCACGTCGTCGCCGCTACGATCGAGGGCGATGTCGAGCGGCGTCGACCCGCGGGACACGCTCACCATCACCACGTCGAAGTCGTTCCCGAGCCCCGGGATGCCGCAGGCGTCCTGGCTGGGCGGGGTGACGGGGGGCGCCGTGGGATGCGTGTAGAGCAGCGTGTCGTCGGGATGCCGCGCCACCAGCTCGGTGAGCAGCGCAGTGAGCGCGCCCTCGTCCATCTTCCCTTGCGGGCCGTTGGCGAACAGCATGCGGCCCCCGTCGAGGAAGGCAAAGGCCAGGTCGCGCGCCCCCTCCCGTCCCGGCACCGCCCCACGCAGCAGCGCCACCCGTCTCCCGCCGACCTCGGCAAAGACGGGCTGCAGCGCCGGAGTCGTGCCGTCCCCTGCGACCAGCTCGGCGATCTCCCCGTGGATCTCGTCGGGATCGGCGCCGCTGAACGCCGTCGCCAGGAACATGGTGGACGGGCCCGCGTTGAAGCGGATCGAGTTCCCCTCCGGCGAGAACACCGACGCGGCCTCCACCCCGCGCGGCAGCACGGCGACCATCCGCAGGCGCGCGGTGCCCAGCACCGACAGCTGCATCACCAGGCTCCCGACATACCCCGGGGGCGGCGCCACGTCGAAGGTGCTGCGCAGCACCTCAGCCACCTCGGTCGAGTCCTGGGACAGGGTGAACGGCCGCAGCGCCTCGAGGGACTCCACCGCGTTCGCGGCCAGCGCGGCCACCTGGGAGACCCCTTCCACCACCGGGGCGACCTTTTCCTGGTAGAAGCCGTAGGCGCGGTAGCCCAGCAGGACGAGGCCGAGGAGCGCCACGGCGCCGACCGTCTTGAGGATGGCGCCGCCGCGGCGGCGGCGGGCGTGAGGGACGGGCATGGGGACGCGGAATGGAGAGGGCCCCCGATGGCGGTGCGCGAGACGTCGCTGGGCGCCGGCAGTCGGGAGGGCGGCGCGCCAGGGAGGGGTCCCGATGCGTCATCGCAGGATCGGAACGCCGGCGCCTGAATCGCGTGCCGCGTGCTTAAGGACGGGTGCTCCCCCGGGGAGGCAACCGACGAGGGGACGCGCCACCCCGGCCGCGCCAGTCGCGGTCCCGGTTACGGGCCAGGCGCCACCAGCTGCCGACGCACCCGCCATTCCACGGTGCCCAGGGCGGCCACGTAGAGCCCCTCCACCAGCAGGTGGGCCACTCCCAGGGCGCTGGCCGCCGCCCCATGGCGCGCCAGCAGCAGCAGGCTCACCGCCAGCCACCCCCAGTTCGCGAGGATCAGCAGCCACACCGCCGCCGGCCGGCGCCACCGCGGCGTGCGCGCCAGGGCGAAACTGAAGCTGCCGTAGCCGAGGTTGGCCAGCGCGAGCCCCGTCACCACGGCTGGCGGCATCCGGTACCACGCCGCCAGCCAGTGGGAGAGCAGGAGCACCAGCGTGCCGGCCCCCAGCGCCCCCAGCGCGTCCACCCAGAGGATGCGACGCGCCAGCCGTGATGGCACCCGGGAGGCGGTCACGGCCTCCCGGGCGCTTGTGGCGCCCGCCCGCGCGCCAGGAACATCCCGGGGAGCGCCCCGGTCATGGCGCCCCCCTCGAACACCACCGCGCCGTTCACCGCCACCAGCGCGATCCCCACGGGCCACTGGTGCGGGGCCACGTAGGTGGCGCGGTCGGCCACCGTGGCGGGGTCGAACACCACCACGTCGGCGTGCTGCCCCGCCGCCAGCGTGCCGCGGTGGCGGATGCCGAGCCACTGCGCTGGCACCGACGTCATGCGCTGCACCGCCGCCTCCAGCGACAGCACCCCCCGCTCGCGCACGTGGCGCGCCAGCACCCGCGGGAAGGAGCCGTAGCTGCGCGGGTGCGGGTGTCCCTTCCCGAAGGTCACCAGGTCGCCGTCGGTTTCCACCATGGTGCCGGGGGCGCGCAGGAACGCCTCCACGTCGCGCTCGTCCATGCCGTGGAAGATGCCGATGAAGCCCCCGGCCCGCTGCAGGTCGATGAGCGCCTCCACGGCGGCGTCGATGGTGAGGGGCCGGCCGCGGGCGGCGAGGTAGTCGGCCAGCGTCTTCCCCCCCAGCGACGGGTCCGACCCCACTTCGCGGAACTGGATGCTGGCCGGCGTGTCCCCCGCCTGCTGCGGGAAGCGCACGCGCATCTCGCGCACCAGCCGCGCGCGCGTGGCGGGGTCGGCCACGCGCCGCGCGAACGCCGACGGGCCGTCGGCCAGCACCCACGGCGGGAACATGAGGTCGGAGTAGGTGCTGTAGGCGGTGTAGGGGTACACGTCGGCGGCCACCGCCTGCCCGGCGGCGCGCGCCGAGTCCAGCAGGGCCAGGATGCGCCCGCTCCACCCCCACTGCGCGGCGCCGGTGACCTTGAGGTGGTTGACCTGGACCGGGATCCGCGCGCGCCGCCCCACCTCCAGCGTCTCGCGGATCGCGTCCAGCACCCCGGGCCCCTCGTCGCGCAGGTGCGTCACGTAGAGGCCCCCGTACCGCGCCGCCACTTCGGCCAGCGCCACCACTTCGTCCACGCCGGCGTACGCGGCAGGGACGTACTCCAATCCGGTGGAGAGCCCCAGCGCCCCCTGCGCCATGCTGGAATCCACCAGCGCGCGCATCCACGCCACCTCGGCGGCGGTGGGGGCGCGGTTCTCCAGCCCCATCACGCGCGTGCGGATCCAGGTGTGCCCGGCGAAGAGCCCCACGTTGGGGGCCATCCGCACGCGCGCGCGATAGGCGTCCATGGGGAAGGGCTGCGCCTGCGAGTGCAGCGGCGCCAGCACCGTGGTGATCCCCTGCCGGATGAAGTTCTCCGCCTGCGGATGCTCGGGGAGGGTGACCAGGTGCGCATGGCTGTCCCAGAACCCCGGCGCCACCACCTGCCCGGCCACCTCCACCACGCGCTTCGCTCCGCCGCGCGGCAGCCCGGGCGCCACCGCCACGATGCGGTCTCCCGCGATGGCCACGTCGGCCACGTGGCGCGGTGCCCCGGTGCCGTCGATGACGGTGCCGCCGGCCAGCAGCAGGTCGTAGGCCGGGGGCGCCGCACAGCCGGCCGCCAGCGCGGCCGCAAGAGGGAACGCGCGCCGGATCGCCGCGCGCGCGCGTCTCACGGCTGCTCCGGCGTGATGCGCAGCGCGGTGAGCTTCCCCTGCGGCCCCAGCGCCACCACCACGCGGAACCGCTCGGCGCCGTAGTAGGCGACGTACTGCCGCTCCACGTCGTCCCCCACCTCGCGGCGCGCCAGCAGCTCGAGGCGGGTGGGCGCGCCTTTGCCCCGCACCGCGGCGGTGAGCGCCGCGCGCATGCGCGGGAACACCGTCTGGCGCACCACCTCGAAGTCGGCCAGCTCCAGCTGCCCCGCCGCCAGCCGCTCCAGCACGGCGCGCACGGCCGCGGTGGCGGCAGGCTCGCGGTCGGCGATGGGAGTCACCGGCGCGGGGGCCGGTGTCAGCGCGGGCTCCACCAGCGCCGCCAGCTCCATGGCCAGCGCGGGGGCCGCCATGGCGCGCGCGTTGGAGAGCACCACCACCGCCAGCTCCTGGTCGGGGAAGGTGGAATACTGCGTCACGAACCCCTGCCACGTCCCGCCGTGCTGCAGCATCGGGTGCCCCCCCGCCTCCTCCACGAACCAGCCGAAGCCGTACGGGTAGGGGCGGCCGCTGTTCAGGCGGGTGGCCGACCGCATCAGCGCCCAGCTCTCGGGACGCAGCACGCGCCGCTGCCGCACGGTCTCGTTCCACGCCAGCATGTCGCGCAGCGACAGCAGCATCGATCCGTCGGCGGTGGTATTGAGGCGCGGCGCCACCCACGCGGCGTGCTCCCACCCGCCGGCCACGGGGAGGTAGCCGCGCGCGCGGTGCGGCACCAGCTCCGCCTCGGTGATCACGCGAATGGTGGGCATCCCGGCCGGGGTGAAGATCCGCGCCCGCAGGAATTCGTGGTACGGCTGCCCCGTCACGCGGGTGATGATGATCCCCAGCAGCGCGTACCCGGTGTTGGAGTAGTTCCAGCGCGCGCCGGCGGGGAACTCCAGCGGCAGCGCCGCGGCCATGGCCACGAGCTCGTCGTCGGTGTAGTCCTTGCGGTAGTCGAAGCTGTCACTGGTGTAGTCGGGGACGCCGCCGGTGTGGCCGAGCAGGTGGCGGATGGTGATGGGCTGCCAGCTGGCGGGGAGCTGCGGGAGGTAGTGGCGCACCGAGCTGTCGAGCGCCAGCCGCCCGTCCTCCACCAGCGCCAGCACGCCGGCGGCGGTGAACTGCTTCCCCAGCGATCCCGACTGGAACATCGTCTCGTCGGTCACCGGCGTGCGATGTTCCAGCTCCGCCACGCCGTAGCCGCGCGCCGCCAGCAGCTCGCCGCCGCGCACCACCGCCACGGCCATCCCCGGCACGCGGTGCGTGGCCATGGCACGGCGCACGGCGGTGTCGATGGCGGCGGCCAGGGGGAGCGCCTCGCGCCGCAGCGACCACGGCAGCCGGAGCGGCGCCGCCGACGGCCACACGCGGTCCAGCGTCCCCCCGCGGTACAGCATGCCGCCCTTCATCACGTACGCCACCTGCTCGGCGGCGCGGAGGTCGGCCAGAGGGTTGGCGTCGAGCACCACCAGGTCGGCCACCTTGCCGGGCTCCAGCGAGCCCAGGTCGCGCTCCAGCCCCAGCGCGCGTGCGCCGTTGATGGTGGCCGCCTGCAGCACGTCGTGCGGGCGCATCCCCCCCTCGGCCAGGAGGCGCATCTCCCAGTGCACCGAGAGCCCCTGCAGCTCGCCGTGCCCGCCCACCCCCACCGCCCCACCGGCCCGGTGGAGCGCGGCGGCGCCGGCCCCGATCTCGCGGTCGTTGTAGTCCTCAGGGGGGAACCAGAGGAGGCGGCTGGAGCTCCTCTGGTACATGGCGCCGTCGGGGAACCAGCGGGCCACGCGCGCATTCTCATGCGGGCGCTCGGTGGCCAACAGGCGGTACACCGGCAACGCCCCGCCAAAGGCCACCACCAGCGTGGGGGTGTTGGTGATCCCCGTGCGGGCCAGCAGCTGCACCACATCGTCATGGATGGGGGCTTCGGGGATGGCGTGCTCCAGCCCGCTGAAGCCGTCCATGGCGTGGGTGAGGTCCTCCTTGCCGTCGGAGCCCCCCTCGGTGGTGGGCATCAGCCCCAGCTCCCGCGCGGCCTCCACCAGCCATTGCCGCTGCTGGCGGGTGCCGGTCCAGTACGACTTGAGATAGTGGGTGCCGTAGTCGTCGCGGTAGCGGCGCACCACGCGACGCGCGTCGTCCAGCGACCGGAAGTCGGTGGCTGATCCGATGCCCGGGCCGGTGGTGTAGATGCGGGGGCTGGGCACCCCGTCCGCCTCCACCATCTCGGCCAGCGCCAGGAAGTCGGGGGTGTTCTGCGGGTCGCGGATGGTGGTGATGCCCAGCGCGAGGTTGGCGAAGCCGTTGGACGACTCCGGCTGCAGCAGCGGTCCCGAGGCGAACCAGTGCGCGTGCAGGTCCACCAGCCCGGGGATGATGAACTTCCCGGTCACGTCCACCACGCGCGCGTCGGCGGGCACCGCGCCGGCGCCGCGGGCCCCGATGGCCGCGATGCGCCCGTTGGTGACCGTCACGTCGGCATCGCGAACGACGTCGTCCCCGCGCATGGTGATCACGGTGGCGCCGCGCAGCACCACCGTGCCGGCGGCCTGCGCGCGGGGGAGCGACACCACCGGCGGCGGCGCGGCCGCGGGCGTGGACGGGGCGGCCGCCATGCCACTGGCGCCCGCCGCCGCGCCGCGCGGCACCGCCCCCAGCAGCCGCGGCGCGCCGCCGGCGGCGGGGACCTCCGCGCGCTGCGCGTCCGGGGGGGCCACCCCCGGCGGCGCCAGCAGGCTGGAGCGGAGCGGCGCGGTGACGGCGGTGATCGTGCGGCCGTCGGCGCTCCACGCCGGCGTGATCCACAGCGCCGGCTCGGTGGTGAGGCGCACCGGTGGCGCGCCGCCGTCCGCGCGCGCCTTCCAGAGCGCCCCCCCCTCCTCGTCCCAGGTCACGTACGCGATCCAGCGGCCATCGGGGGACCAGGCCGGCATGAACTCCCGCGCGCGCGGCGTGGCGGTGAGTCGGCGCGCGGGCCCCCCCGCCCGCTCGGTGACCCACAGGCGTCCCAGCGTCGAGAAGGCCGTGCGCCCATCGGGGGCGGTGGCCAGCTGCTGCACGCGGCGCGAGCGTACCGCCCCGGTATCCACCCGGTGCGCCACGCGAATGGTGGGCACCACCTCCAGCGATACGTCGGCCGAGAAGGGGATGACCGTGTCGGAGCCGTCCTGCACCCCCAGCCGGTGGATGCGCCCGCCGAATGCGGCGTACAGCCAGCGTCCGTCCGGGGAGAAGGCGGCGGTGGGGAGCACGTCGCGCGACGCGCGCGCCTCCAGCTGGTGGCGGTCCACCGGGTAGGCCAGCCACCGCTCCGCGCCGGTGGCGAGGGTGCGCGCCTTGAGCCCCGTGCGCCCCTCGCGCGTGGTGCCGTACACCAGCGTGCCGCCGTCGGGGGAGAGCATCGGCTTCATGGCCGGCGTCCCCTCCACCACCACGGTTTCGGCGGGGCCGCCCGCCACGGGGATGCGCTGGATGGCGCTGCCGGCGCCGCTGCGGCTCCCGTAGGGGCGCGGCGTGACCGAGGCAAACCACACGTGCCGGCCGTCGGGGGAGGGCCACGCGCCGTAGGGGCCGGGGAGGGGGGACGAGACGAGCGGCGCCGCCAGCCCGTTGGTGTTCTCCTGCACCCGCACCCCCTCCCCCGTGTCCACGCGGTAGCGCCACAGCTCCGCCGTGCGGCTCGCGAACGGATCGGTGACGGTGACCACGATCGATGCGCCGTCGGGGGTCCACGCCGGCGACAGCATCCCCGCGCGGGGGAGGCGCGTGACCTGCCGCGCGCCGCTCCCGTCGAGGTTGGCCACCCACACGTTGTCCGAGCCGCTGGCGTCGCTGATGTACGCGAGCCGCGCCCCGTCGGGGGAGACGCGCGGCTGCGACTGGAAGGCGCGCCCGGTGAGCAGCGGCCGCGCGCGCCCGCCCTCCAGGGGGAGCGCGTAAACGTCCCCCAGGAGCTCGACCAGCAGGGTGCGGCCGTCGCGGGTGACGTCCAGCGACATCCAGGTGCCTTCCGTGGTGGTGAAGGCCACGGTGCGCAGCGGGGGCGCGCCTTGGGCCGCCGCAGCGGGGGCGGCGAGCGCGAGGGCGGTGGCCAGGAGTCCCGCCCACCGGGCGGCGGCAACGGACGTGGGGCGCATCAGGGGCATGGGGCGGGTCTCACGGGGCGGGAGCGACGACGGGGGGGCGCAGCGGGGAAAACGAGGCGCTCCACCTGCGTGCGGGCGAACGCCCGCTGCCAGGGGGCCGGACGGGGGGGCTGCATCATGGCCAGGTGCACGGCCATCCCCTCCACGAAGAGGGCGACGGCCATGCCGGTGGCCTCGGCGTCGGCGACGCCCAGCGGCGCCACCAGCTCGGCGAAGAAGGCGAACCAGGCGCGCATGCGCCGGTCGTGCGCGCGGCGCATGGCGGCCGATCCCACCGCACTGCCGTGGAACGCCACCAGCAGCCGCCAGCTGGTGCGGCGCTCGGCGTCCACCGGGAGCAGCTCGGCGACCACCGCGTGCAGCCGTTCGATCCCCTCGGCGCCTGCCGCCGCCTCGCGCCCGCGCGCCAGGTGCCGGTCGAAGGCCTGCGCCTTGGTGAAGGCGACCAGGGCGTCCTTGGAGGGGAAGTAGTGGGTGAGGACGCCGGTGGTGACGCCGAGGGCGGCGGCGATGTCGCGCAGGGTGACCTGCTCGAGCCCGCGGGTGGCGATGGCGTCGGCGGCGGCCTGCGCGATGGCCTCGCGCCGTTCCGCGTGGTCGCCGCGGGGGCGGCTCACCGGGGGGTCGGTTTGCAGGTTTCCATAACGGCGGTTACGATAACGCTCGGAGCTGCCGGGCGCGAGCGCGTCCCGGCGTTGGCCCTCCCCCCCACCCGCCCGCCCATGTCCCCCGCGCCCTTCCGCACGCACCGCACCTGGACCACGCAGCCGGCCGCCGCCGTGCTGGTACGCACCGTGCTCGACGATGCGCTGGCGCGCGTCCCCGAGGCCGCGGCGCTGGCGTGGCGGCTGCTGGACGACCTGGGCGTCCGCATGCTGGACCTGCTGGACCATGTCCGGGTGGGGGACGCGGCGCTGGTGGCGTCGTTCCGCGAGGCGGGGTGGGAGGACGACCCGACGCAGCCCGGGGTGCTGCGCAACCCCACCGGGCTGTTCCCCGCGGTGCTGTCCGGGGGGGCGGGGCTCACGGTGGGGTTCAAGGTGGAGTACGCGCACGAGTTCGTGGCGGCGCAGGGGCTCAGTGCGACCGTGGAGGGCGCGATGCATGCCCCCTTCCGACGCGTGCGGCTGGCGTCGGCGGACGGGGTGGCCTTCGACGCCATCGAGCGGCGCGGCGCCCTGGGCTTCGAGCCCGACGATCCGTCGCCGGCGCAGCTGCGCGAGGCGCGACTGCAGCTGCAGGCGTTCCGCGCGCGGCGCCGCGCCTTCGACGACATCGGCGCCGGCTACGATCACACCGATGCGCTGGTGGCGCGCGCCGTGGCCGCGCTGGGGCAGGACTGGGCGTGCTGGCTGTGGCTGCGCGCCGAGCGCGAGTACTGGGAGTCGCGCAACCGGGCCGGGCGCATCCAGAAGGCGCGGCAGGACGCCCACGGCATCGGGTGGGCCAACCAGGACCACCACACGTATGACAGCTCGCGCGAGTGGTTCCACCGCAACGTGGCGGTGCTGGAGGCGCTGGGGTTCGAGTGCCGCGAGCTGTTCTATGCGGGGCATGCGGCCGGGTGGGGGTCGCAGATCCTGGAGCAGTCGGCGATCGGCTCGGTGATCTTCGCGGACATCGACCTGGCCCCCGAGGAGCTGGACATCGACTTCGCGCATCTCCCGCTGGAGCCGCTGCCGTACCTGCGGCGCGCGGGGCTGTGGTGCGCGCTGCACGGCGAGTCGGTGCTGGAGGCGGGGATCAACCACCTGGAGTGCATGTACGACCACGTCCGGATGCAGGCGGGGCTGGAGGCGGCGGGGGTGTCGTTCATGCCCCCCTTCTCGGACTTCCCGCACCTGTACCAGGCGCTCACGCAGGGGGAGTGGTGGCCGGTGGACCCGGCGCGGGTGGACGCGCTGGAGCGGGCGGGGCTGATCGCGGCGGACCAGGCGGAGGACTTCCGGCTGCACGGGGCCATCGGGTCGCACCTGGAGAATCTGGAGCGGAACGACGGCTTCAAGGGGTTCAACCAGCCGGGGATCGACGGGGTGCTGCGGATCATCGACCCGCGGCAGAACCTGGTGGGGGCGGGGGCGTAGGGGGAGGGCGGCGCGGGCGCGCGGGGCACAGATTTCCCGGCATGCCTCGACTCCTCGCCCTTCGCCCCGTGGCGCTCGCGCTGCTGGCGTCCGCGTGCGTGCAGCCGCCGCGGGTGGTGGTCTCCGACGCCGACCGCGTGCTGGCCGGCGTGTCGCTGGACGCCCCCAACCCCGGCGTGCCGGGACCGTACCGGGTGGCGCACTTCCTGTATGGCAGCGGCACCGACCGGCGGCGCGCGGCGTTCCGCGACTCGGTGACCGTGCGCACGCGCCCCGTGAACGGGACGCCGTTCCTGCGCGGGATCGACGCCAAGGCGCTGCGCAGCCGGTGGCGCTACTGGGGCTTTGACGCGAAGGCGCTGCCGCGCAACGGGCGCGTGTGGCACCCCGACACCGCCGGGGCGTTCCCGCTGGTGCTGATCGTGCACGGCAACCACAACATGCGGGAGTTCTCCGACCCGGGGTACGAGTGGATCGGCCGGCACCTGGCCAGCCACGGCTACATCGCGGTGTCGGTGGACGAGAACTTCCTGAACGGCGCGATCCGCTCGGAGAACGACGCGCGCGGGTGGATGCTGCTGCAGCACCTGGCGCTGTGGCGCGCCTGGGCGGGGGACCCGGCGTTCCCGCTGGCGGGGCGCGTGGACACCACGCGCATCGCGCTCATGGGGCACTCGCGCGGCGGCGAGGCGATCACGGTGGCGGCGGCGTTCAACCGGCTGGCGCACTGGCCCGACGACGCGCGCATCCCCTTCGCCTTCAACTTCGGCATCCGCGCGCTGGCGGCCATCGCCCCCGTGGACGGGCAGTACCAGCCCGCGGACCGGTATCCCCCCGTGCGCGGGGTGAGCTACTTCGTGATGCACGGGTCGCACGACGCCGACGTGTCGTCGTTCAACGGGCAGCGCACCTATCTGCGCGCCACGGTGGGCGACCCCGGCACCGTGAAGGCGTCGCTGTACGTGTACCGCGCCAACCATGGGCAGTGGAACACGGTGTGGGGGGACAACGACGTGGGCCCCATGGGGCGGTGGCTGGCCAAGGGCTCGCTGCTGACGGGGGAGGAGCAGCGGCAGGTGGGGCGCGTGTACTTCACCGGCTTCCTGGAGCTCGCCGTGCGCGGCGACGCGCGCTACGCGCCGATGTTCCGCGACTACCGCACCGTGGGCGCGTGGCTGCCGCGCACCCAGTATGCGTCGCAGTATGCCGACGGCAGGGAGCGCGCGGTGGCCACCTACGAGGAGGACATCGACGTGGCCACCGCCACCGCCGGCGGGACCATTCGCGCGCACGGGCTGACCCAGTGGCGCGAGGGGATGCTGCCGATGCGCGGCGGGGGGCGGTCGTCGTTCGAGACCAACGCCGTGTACCTCGGATGGAAGGCGCGGGGCGGCGACTCGGCGTCGGCGCCGCGCGACACCGCGTGGTACGAGGTGGCGCTGCCGGCCGGGGTGCTGGGCGACTCCGCTGTGGTGCGGTTCAGCGTGGCGCAGCTGGCCACCGTGCCGGGGGCGCTGGCGCCGGGGGACACGCTCACCCCGCGCGACCCCGCGGCGGACACCATCGGCGCGCGCACCGCGCGGGCGAAATCCGCCCCGGCGCGGGCGCCCCGGGCGCCCAGGCCCCCGCGCCGCGACACCCTCCCCGCCGACTCGCTGCGCGTGGAGTTCACCGTGGAGCTGGTCACCGAAGAGGGCGCGCGCGCCGGGGTGCCGCTGTCGTCGGTGGTGGCGCTGCGTCCGCCGCTCACCATTCGCCTGTACCGCTACGCCTTCATCGAACGGAAGGTGGCGGCGGTGGGGCGCGACCACGAGTACGCGCTGCAGCGGGTGGAGATCCCGTGGGCCCGCTTTGCCGCGGCGCTCCCCGGCGTGCGTCCCGACCAGGTGCGGGCGGTGCGCTTCCGCTTCGACCGGTCACGGGAGGGGGCGATCGTGCTGGACGACCTGGCGGTGAGCCCTCGCTGAGCGGGAGCCAGGGGCGGCGGCGACGTCGGCAGGGCCCGGTGGCGCCCGGTATATTCGGCGCGAACCCCCACCGGCTTGACCCCTGCTTCGAGGTGCCCCATGAGGTGTGCAACCGTTCCCCCCGCCGGCGTGGCGCGCCGTGTGCTGGTGCTGCTGTCCGCGGTGGCCGCCGCGGCCCCGTTGGCGGCCCAGGCGCCCGCCAAGCGCCCCATGACGTGGATGGACCAGCAGCAGCTGCGCTCCGCCTCGGCGCCGGTGGTCTCCCCAGACGGGGAGTGGGCGCTGTACGCGCTCTCCACCCCCGACTGGAAGGAGGCGCGGTCGCAGACGGACCTGTACCTCGTGTCCATGAGCCGCGGGCTCCCCAGCACGCGGCAGCTCACCTTCACCCGCGACAAGAGCGAGGGGACCCCGCGCTGGCTGGCGGGGAACGACGCCTTCGTGTTCAGCTCCAACCGCGAGGCGCCGGCCGGCCAGGCGGGGCAGCAGCAGCTGTACGTGATGCGCCCCGACGGCGGCGAGGCGCGCCGCCTGACCAACGCCCGGGATGGCGTGTCCACCTATGCCGTCGGGGGCGACGGCCGCTGGCTGGTGTACCGCAGCGGCAAGGCCGACGAGGAGCAGCTGTACGCCCTGTCGGTGGAGGCGATCCGCCGCGGCACGCCGGTGGATTCGCTCACGCCGGTCCAGCTCACGAAGCACCCCACCGGCGTGGGGAGCTGGCAGCTGTCGGCCGACGCACGGCGGCTGTTCTTCCTCACGGCCGACACGGTGGACCGTGACGAGAAGGCGCGGATGGAGAAGAAGTTCACGGTGACCGTCCGCAACGCCGAGGCGCCCGTGGCGTCGCTGTGGATGGTGTCCCTCCCCGCCAACGGCGCGGCGCCGCCGGCGGCCGAGCGCCTCACCCGCGACGCGGCCCTCTCGGTGGCCGGCTTCACGCTCTCCGACGACGGGCGCTGGGTGGGGTTCACCGGCGTCCCCAACGACCGCTACAAGCGGAACGTGACCGAGCAGGGGATCTACGGCGACCTGTACCTGCTGGACCTGCAGTCGCGCGCGGTGGAGCGGCTGACCGACAACGCCGAGGGCGCGGAGGGGGGCTTCACCTTCTCCCCCGATTCGAAGTGGATGGCGTTCTCGGCCAGCGACGACCTGCGCGCGTACAACATGAAGAACCGGCGCGTGTACCTGCGCGGGGTGGCCGACCGGGGCGGCGCGTGGCGCAAGCTGGGGGACTACGACGGCGACGTGAGCGCCGACTTCTGGTCGCGCGACGGGCGGACCATCTACTTCAACGAGGGGAAGCGCGCCACCACGCAGCTGTTCGCGCTGGACGTGGCCACCGGCCGCGTGCGCGCGGTGACCGACGTGCAGGGGGCGGTGAGCGTGTCGCAGGACGAGGCCACGCAGCGGCTGCTGGTGAACTACCAGGACCCCACCACGCCGGCCGTGTGGTACACCGCGCCGTCGGTGGAGGCGCTGGGCGCGCGCGCGCAGTGGACGGCGCTGGCCGACCCCAACGCCTGGGTGCGCGAGCAGCTGGCGCTGGGGGAGGCCTCGGAGTTCACCTGGACGTCGCGCGACGGGAAGCCCGTGGGGGGCGTGCTGCTCAAGCCCGTGGGGTACCAGCCCGGCACGCGCTATCCGCTGCTGGTGGCCATCCATGGGGGGCCGGCGGCGGCCGACGTGCTCGGCTTCAACGGCGGCTACGGGGCGCAGGCGTACGCCGGGACCGGGTGGATGGTGCTCATGCCCAACTACCGCGGCTCCACCAACTACGGCGAGGCGCACAAGAACGGGATCGTGGGGAACTACTTCCCGCCGGGGTACGACGACATCATGACCGGCGTGGACGCGCTCATCCGCCAGGGGATGGTGGACAGCACGAAGATGGGGGCGATGGGGTGGAGTGCCGGCGGGCACTGGTCCAACTGGATCCTCACGCACACCACCCGCTTCAAGGCGATCTCGTCGGGCGCCGGCACCTCCAACTGGGTGTCCATGTACGCGCAGAGCGACGTGCAGCGGAACCGGCAGTTCTACCTGGGGAACAAGCTCCCGTACGACGACTTCGACGCGTACTGGCGGCAGTCGCCGCTCAAGTACATCAAGGCGGCGAAGACCCCCACCATGATCCACGTGGTGGAGGGGGACCCGCGCGTCCCCAGCCCGCAGAGCGTGGAGCTGCACATGGCGCTCAAGCGCCTGGGGGTCCCCACGGAGCTGTTCCTGTACCCCGGCGCCTCGCACGGCATCCCCGACCCGCGCAACCGGCTGGTGAAGAGCGTGTCGGAGATGGCGTGGATGGACTACTGGGTGCGGGGGCAGGGGAGCCGGTTCGCGTGGCGCGACGTGCTCAAGACGCTGGAGGACGCGCCGCCCGCGGCGCGCCCGGTCATCACCCCGTGATCACCGGGTGATCCCCCGGTGATCCCCGCCTGACCGCGACCGGAGGATCGGTCGCGGTCAGTCCACGGGGAGGTGCTTCTCCCGCCCCAGCACCGTCTCGGCGCGGGCGGAGCGCACCAGCGGGAAGAACAGCTGCGCGTGCCACCGCTCCTGGCCGTGGCGGCGGTCGTCCTTGAGCCCGTAGGCCGGCGGGAACCGCCGCGTGATGTGCGCGGTGCCGAAGAGCACGTCCCAGAGAAACAGCAGGTTGCCGTAGTTCCCCTCGTAGTGGCCGATGCCGTCGTCCTGCGTGAGGGCGTGGTGCGCGTGGTGCGTGGCCGGCGTGGAGATGGTGCGCTCCAGCACCCAGGCCAGCGGGTGCAGCGGCTTCCACCGGTACAGCCACGTGTCCCAGCGCACCGCCGAGTGCGCCCCCACGATCACCAGCAGCTTGACGGCGCTGTACCACACGAACACCCAGCCGAACCCCAGGTACAGCAGCAGGCCGCCGAACCACAGCCCCGGCATGAGGGCGTAGTAGAAGGCGTTGTTGCGGTACACCACGCGCACGCTCATGTAGGCCGCGGAGTGGTGCGCCCGGTGCAGCGGCCACATGACCGACGTGTGCGACAGCCGGTGCCACCAGTACTGGGTGAGGTCGTCGGCCACCAGCAGCGTGGCCACCATGGCGTACCAGGGCCAGTGCGCCCAGGCGTCGCGCGCCTCGGGGAGCAGCCACGCACCGAGGGCGCGGGCGGTGGCGTACACGGCGGAGGCGATCACGGGGAACATGAGCCCCACGGCCACGTCGAGGCGGTCGTCCTCGTGCCCCGCTTCGGGGGGGAAGAACTTCCCGGCGGCCACCTCGGCCAGCCCGAAGGAGGCGAAGAGCCCGAAGATGACCGCCAATTGGAACAGCTGGGGATCGTTGAGCATGGCGGGAATGTAGGGGAGGGTCCCGGCGCCGGCGACCGGGGCCGCCCCGCGCCCCGTTAGCTTCCGCCCCATGGCACGGATCCTCCTGGGCACCCTGGGCTCCCACGGCGACGTGGACCCGTTCATCGGCCTCGGCGTGGGGCTGGCCGCTCGCGGGCACACGGTGACCGTGGCTACCAGCCCGTACTACCGCGAGGCCGTGACGGCGGCGGGGCTCCGCTTCGCCCCCGTGGGCCCCGATCTCAGCCCCGCCGATCCCGCACTGGTGGCCCGGGTCATGCACCCCGTACGCAGCGCCGAGTTCGTCATCAAGGAGCTCGTGGCGCCCTGGATCCCGCACTTCGCCGCCGATAGTGCCCCGCTGGTGCGGCAGGCCGACCTGGTGGTCACCCATCCGCTCACCATGGCGCTCCCGTTGCTGGCACAGCACCACGGCATCCCGTGGGCCAGCACGATGCTGTCGCCGGTGACGTTCCTCTCCCCCACGGACCTCCCGGCGGTCCCCATGGCGCCGTGGCTTCCCACCGTGGCGCGGGCCGCGCCCTGGATGGCGCCGGCGATCGTGGCCTCCGGCAAGTGGCTCAGCCGCCGCTGGCTGGCGCCGGTGGACCGGCTTCGCGAGCAGCTGGGGCTCCCTGACCGCGGCAACCCGCTGTTCGAGGGAGGGCAGAGCCCCGACCTGGTGCTGGCGCTGTACTCGCGGGTGCTTGGGGCGCCGCAGCCCGATTGGCCGCCGCACACGGTGCTGACCGGCGCCATCGGGCACGACGCCCCCTTCGGCGCTGCGCTTCCGCCGTCGCTGGCCGCCTTCCTGGACGACGGGCCGCCGCCGGTGCTGTTCACGCTGGGCTCCTCCGCTGTCATCACCCCGGGGCGCTTCTGGACGGCCAGCATTGAGGCGGCCCGCCGGCTGGGGGTGCGCGCCGTGCTGCTGGCGGGTCCCTTCGTCCCGACGCTCCAGCAGGCCGGGCTCCCCCCGGGGATGCTGGCGGTGGAGCGTGCGCCCCACTCGCTGCTGATGCCCCGCTGCGCGGCGGTGGCGCACCAGTGCGGCGTGGGCACGCTGATGGCGGCGCTGCGCGCGGGGCTCCCCACCCTGGCCGTCCCCTATGCGAACGACCAGCCGGACAACGCGCACCGCATCGCGCGGCTGGGGGTGGCGCGGGTGATCCCCGCCTGGCGCTACCGCGCGCGCGGCGCCGCGGCGGCGCTGGACGCGCTGCGGCACGACCCGGCGTATCGCGCCAACGCGGCGCGGGCGTCCGACGTGGTGCGCGCCGAGCGGGGGGCGGAGGCGGCGTGCGACGCGCTGGAGCGGGTGTTCGCGCTGGCCTGAGCGTTGCCGGACGCGACCCGGCGCCTGGGCGGCACCGCCGGCCGCCCCCGTGGGCGAAACCCTCGGCGCCCCCCGGCGTATGGGCCCCAACCCACCCCGCCGCGCGGGTACGCGTCTCCCTTCCCCTCCCGGGCTCCATGTCGCTCCACATTGACGGCCTCACCAAGACGTACCCCAACGGGGTGCGCGCCCTGCGCGGCATCTCCCTCACCATTGCCCCGGGGATGTTCGGGCTGCTGGGCCCCAACGGGGCGGGCAAGTCGTCGCTGATGCGCACCATCGCCACGCTGCAACCCCCCGATGCGGGGACCATCCGCTTCCGCGACATCGACGTGCTGCGCGAGCCGGAGCGCCTGCGCGCCCAGCTGGGGTACCTGCCGCAGGAGTTCGGGCTGTACCCCAACATGCCCGCCGAGGCGGTGCTGGACCACTTCGCGGCGCTCAAGGGGGTGGTCGACCGCCGCGAGCGCAAGGCGCTGGTGGAGCGGCTGCTGCAGCAGGTCAACCTGCACGAGGCGCGCAAGAAGAGCGTGGGCGGCTTCTCCGGCGGCATGAAGCAGCGGCTGGGCATCGCCATCGCGCTGGCCGGCAACCCGCAGCTGCTCATCGTGGACGAGCCCACGGCGGGGCTGGATCCCACGGAGCGCAACCGCTTCCTCAACCTCCTCGCCGACATCGGCGAGGAGGTGGTGGTGATCCTCTCCACGCACATCGTGGAGGACGTGCGCGAGCTGTGCGCGCAGATGGCCATCATCAACAAGGGGGAGGTGGTGGTGCAGGGCGCGCCGCAGCGGATCCTCGAGGAGGTGCGCGGACGCATCTGGCGGCGCACGGTGCCGCGCGCGCAGGCCGAGGCGTACAAGGGCCGGCATCAGGTGATCTCCACCCGGCTGGCCGCCGGGAGCACGGTGCTGCACGTGTACGCGGAGGCGGACCCGGGTGACGGCTTCGAGGCGGTGGAGCCCGCGTTGGAGGACGTGTACTTCCACCGACTCGCGGCGGCATCCGGGGGGACCGTCCCCGTGGAGGCCTGATGTTCCGCACCGTCCTGGCCTTCGAGCTGCGCGGCCACTTCCGCCGTCCGGTCACGTGGCTGTACGTGGCCATCATGTTCCTGCTGGCCTTCTTCGCCACGGGCACCGACGCGGTGTTCGTGGGGACCGCGCTGGGGAAGGTGAAGAAGAACAGCCCGTTCGCGCTGGCGCAGCTGTACGCCATCGTGCTGGCCATCGGGCAGATCATCACCAGCGCGCTGGTGGGGACCACGGTGCTGCGCGACGTGGACGCCGGTGTGCACGAGCTGCTGTTCACCACCCGCCTCACGCGCGGCGGCTACCTGGGCGCCAAGTACCTCGCGGCGTTCGCCGCCATGCTGCTGGTGTTCGCGGCCCTGCCGCTGGGCGCCCTGCTGGGCACCGTGTCCCCGTGGGTGGAGGCCGACACCGTGCAGGCGGTCCGGCTGTGGGACTACCTGCAGCCGTTCCTGCTCATCGGCGTCCCCGGCGTGTTCTTCCTGAGCGCCCTGCTCTTTGCCACCGGCGCACTCACGCGCAGCGCCTTTGCCGTGTACGTGACCGGGATCCTGCTGCTGGTGGGCTTCGCGCTGGCCGACAACCTGGTGCGCACGCTGGACCACGACCAGGTGGCCAACCTGATCGACCCCTTCGCCGTCCGCTCCGTGGGGCTGGACACGCGCTACTGGACGCCCGCGGAGAAGAACGTGCGGTTGCTGCCGCTGGACGGCTTCGTGGCCGCGAATCGCGCGCTCTGGGCGGCTGTGGGCGCCACGCTGCTGGCGGTGGCGCTCCGCTTCACGCGCCTGGAATCGTCGGCGCCGGCGACGCGGCGGCGCCTGCGCGCGGCGGACCGTTCGGCGGACCGTTCGGCGGCACGCGCGGCGGCCGTCCCGGCGGTTGCCGCCACGCTGGCCTCGGCGGCCACCCCCCACGTGGCCCCCCTCGCCCCGCCGGGGGTGGGCGCCGCCTGGTGGAGCGTGACCCGCTTCCAGGGCGCCTCGATGCTGCGGTCGGTGCCGTTCCTGGCCATCACGGCCATCGGCATGGTCAACACCATCATGAACGCCTGGTTCGCGGACCAGTCGGGGATCACCCGCAGCTGGCCCATGAGCTGGCTGGTGGCCGAGTCGCTCGTGGGGGGCAACGCCATCATCATGATCGTGCTCCTCACCTTCTACGCCGGCGAGCTGGTGTGGCGCGAGCGCCAGCTGCGCGCCGACCAGGTGATGGACGCGGTGCCCGTGCCCACGGCGTCGGTGCTGCTGGGGAAGTTCGCCGCCATGCTGGGCGTCCTGCTGGCGTACGCCACCGTGGTGATGCTGGCCGGGATGCTGGTGCCCCCCCTCAAGGGATACCCGTTGGTGGACGTGCCGGTGTTCCTGTGGCACGTGTACGCGCTGGACTTTCCCGGCTGGATCACGATGACGGCGCTGGCCTTCCTCGTGCAGGCCCTGGTGCCCCGCAAGCCCATCGGGCACGTGCTGGTGATCCTCGCGTTCATCGGCAACGCGGCGATGGTGAACCTGGGGTACGATCACCAGCTGCTGCAGCTGGGTCCCTCGGTCAGCTTCACCTGGACCGACCTCAACCGGACGGGTGGGGCGGCGCCCTCGCTGGTGGCCTTGCACGGCTACAACCTGTCGTTGGCCGCGCTCCTGCTGGTGGGAGCGCTGCTGGCGTGGCGGCGCGGCACCGCCCCCGCCCCGTGGCGCGCGCGGGTCGCCACCCGGTTCCGCGGCGGCGCGCGCCTTGCCGCGGCGGGCGGGGCGCTGGGGATGGCCGGCTTCGGCGGGGTGTTCTTCTACAACACCAACGTCCTCAACACCTATCGCACGCGCGACACGACGGAGGGGTTGCAGGCCGCGTACGAGCGGCGGTGGCGCCCCCTGGAGGCGCTCCCCTCCCCCACGATCGTCGCCACCAGCCTCGAGGTGGACCTCGCCCCCTCGGCGCTCACCGCCCGGCTGGCCACGCGCTACACCATGGTGAACCGCGCCGCCCGCCCGCTGGACAGCGTGCTGGTGAACGTGGACAGTGACGGCGGCGGGCTGGCCGTCACCCTCGACACGCTGCTGTTCGACCGACCCGCCGCCACGGTGGCCGCCGACACGGTGTTTGGTGTGCGACTGCTGCGGCTGGCCACCCCGCTGCCCCCGGGCGACACGCTGCGCCTGCGCGTGGTGCAGCGGCTGGCCGTGCGCGGGTACCCCAACGATTCCCCCGACCGCGCGCTGGTGCACAACGGCACCTTCCTCAACCGCGACCGGTTCCCCACGCTGGGGTACAACCAGGGGTATGAGCTGGGGAGCGACGAGCTGCGCCGCAAGCACCGGCTGCCCGCGGCGCGCGCGCCCTTGCTGCGCACGGACCCAGCGGCGCTGCGACAGCAGGATTTCATGCAGGACGCCGACTTCGTGGCCTTCGACGCCACGGTGAGCACCGACCCCGACCAGATCGCCATGGCGCCCGGCTACCTGCAGCGCGAGTGGATGGCCAACGGGCGGCGGTACTTCCGGTACGTGATGGACGCGCCCATCCCCAACTTCTTCTCGGTGCTGTCGGCGCGCTGGACGGTCACGCGCGGCAGCTGGGAGGGGATCCCCATCGAGGTGTACCACCATCCGGCGCACCGCTTCAACGTGGCCCGCTTCATCACGGCCGCGCAGGCGTCGCTGGCGCTGTACAGCCGCGAGTTCGGTCCGTACCAGCACCGGCAGCTGCGCATCCTGGAGTTCCCGCGCTACGCCGGCTTCGCGCAGTCGTTCCCCAACACGGTTCCCTACGCCGAGGGGATCGGGTTCACGGCGCGGGTGGACAGCGCCAACGTGGAGGACACCGACCTGCCGTGGTTCGTGACGGCGCACGAGATCGCGCACCAGTGGTTCCCGTACCAGCGCATGGCGGCCAACGCGGAGGGGGCGCAGATGCTGTCGGAGGCGCTCTCCGAGTACGCCGCGCTGGTGGCCACGGCGCGGGAGCACGGGCTTCCCTTCACGCAGAAGTTCCTGCGCTCCGAGCTGGACGGCTACCTGCGCGGGCGCGCCGGCGAGCGGCGCGGCGAGCGCCCCCTCACGCGCGTACACCAGGAGAGCTACGTCTGGTACCAGAAGGGGTCGCTGGCGCTGTTCGCGCTGCGTGAGCTCATCGGCGAGCCGGCGCTGCACGGCGCGATCCGCGCCTACCTGGACGAGGGGCGCTTCACCGGCCCGCCGTACGCCACCACGCTGGACTTCATGCGGCACCTGACGGCCGCCACGCCGGACAGCCTGCGGTATGCGCTCACCGACTACTTCGACACCATCACGCTGTGGGACGTGCGCGCGGACAGCGTCACCAGCCGCAAGCGCCCGGACGGGCGGTACGACGTGACGGTGGTGGCCACGGCGCAGAAGTTCCGCGCCGACTCGCTGGGGAACGAGACGACCGTCCCCATGGCCGACTACGTGGACGTGGGGGTGTTCGACGCGCCGACGGTCGGGGCGCGGCTGGGGGCGCCGCTGGCGATCCGCCGGGTGAAGGTGACCACCGGCACCACCCGGCACACCTTCGTGGTGCCGAAGGCGCCGGCCCGCGCCGGGATCGACCCGTACACCCTGCTCATCGACCGGAACCCGGGGGACAACACGCGCGAGGTGAAGGGGTAGCGCGCCACGGCGGGGGGGGACCGGCGCGCGGTTAACACCGGGGGGCGGATCGCGTCCAACCCGCCATGCCCGTCCGCATCCCCCGCCTCCGAGCGATGCCGCTCTCGGCGCCGTCGCTCCGCGCGCCGCTGCTTGCGGCACTGCTGCTCCGGGGGCTGGCCGCCTGCGCCAGCCCCGACGCTCCCGCCCCTACCACCCCCGTCGCCCCCCCGCCCGGCGGCGGCGGGGGCACCACGCCCCCGGTGGGGACCACCCGGCCCAACGTGGTGGTGATCGTGGGCGAGGCGCAGGGGTGGACCAGCACCTCGGTGCCCATGGACCCGGCGCTCCCGGCGTCGCGCCAGGCGCAGCTCAAGACCCCCGGATTGGAGCGGATCGCGACCGAGGGGATGCGCTTCACCCAGTTCTACGCCCCGTCCCCGCGGTGCACCCCGTCGCGCGCCGCCTTCTTCAGCGGCCGCAGCCCCGCGGCGCTGCACATGACCTTCGTGGGGATCGGAAACGATGAGACGAACGTCACCGGCGCGCTCATCCCCCCGGCCAACGTCAACGAACTCCCGACGGGCCTCCCCACGGTGGCCTCGCTCCTCCGGACCGCCGGCTACGCCACCGCGCACTACGGCAAGTGGCACGTGGGGCGCACCAATCCCTCCGCGTACGGCTTCGACGACTCCGACGGCCCCACCAGCAACGGCGGGCCGCTGAACGTCGCCAGCCCCAACCCCGTCCAGTCCTACGGGATCACCGACCGCGCCGTGGCCTTCATGCGGCAGCAGGTCCAGGCGGGGAAGCCCTTCTACGTGCAGCTGTCGCACTACGCCGGCAAGGCGGCGGTGGATGTGCGTCCCGAGACCTGGGCGGCCGCCAAGGCGCAGATGGTGGGGCAGAACGACAACACCGTGGGGATCGCCGCCGCCACGCTGGAGATGGACAACACCATCCGGCTGCTGCAGGCCGCGCTGGACTCCCTCGGGGTGAGCCGCACCACCTACGTCCTCTTCTGGTCCGACCACGGCCAGCAGAGCACCACGTACAACGCGCCGCTCTCCTTCGGGAAGGGGACGGTGTGGGAGGGCGGCGTGCGCATCCCGTTCCTGATGTCCGGTCCCGGGATTCCGGCGGGGAGCCATTCGCGGGTGCCGGCCAGCGCCACCGACCTCATGCCCACCATCCTGGACCTGGTGGGGGCACCGGTGAGCCCCGCCATCACGGGCATCGAGGGGGGAAGCCTCAAGGCGGTGCTGCAGGGGGGCGGCACGGGGACGGTGGCCCGCCGGTTCGCCGACTTCGTGGTGCACTTTCCGCACTACGACTTCGACGCCATCGGCCCCGCCTCCACGATCCTGTCGGGGAGCTACAAGCTCATCCGCTCGTACGAGGACGACGCGCGGCGGCTCTACGACCTCTCCACCGACCTGGCCGAGCGGAACGACCTGGCGCGCGCGATGCCCGCCAAGGTGACGGAGCTGGACCAGAAGCTCACCGCGTACCTCACGGCGGTGGGGGCGCAGCTCCCGCGCCGCCCATGAGGCGCGGGGCGCCCTCGGCGCGGCGGCGGCGGGCGCTCCTGCTGCTGGCGCTGGCCGCCGGCTGCCGCGAGGGGGCGCGTCCCGCCGCCCCGCTCCCGCCGCCCCCCGCGGGGATGGCGGCCATCCCCGCGGGGCCCGTGGCGGCGTTCTTCCTGGATCGCACGGAAGTCACCAACGCCGCCTTCAGGCGCTTTGCGCAGGCCACGGCGCATGCCACTACGGCTGAGCGGCCGGTGGACTGGGCGGCGCTGCAGCGGGAGCTGCCGCCGGGCACGCCGCGCCCTGCCGACGCGGATCTGCAGCCGGGGGCGCTGGTGTTCACCCCCACCGCCGTGCCGGTGCCGCTGGACGACGAGCGGCAGTGGTGGCGCTGGACCCCCGGGGCCAACTGGCGGCACCCCGAAGGTCCCGGCAGCGAGCTCGCGGGGCGCGAGGATCACCCGGTGGTGCAGGTGTCGCACGCCGACGCCGAGGCGTACTGCCGGTGGGCGGGGAAGCGCCTTCCCACCGAGTCGGAGTGGGAACACGCGGCCCGCGGCGGGCTGGAGGGCAAGCGGTTCACGTGGGGGGACGCGCCCATCACGCCGGCGCTGGCCAACAGCTGGCAGGGGACCTTCCCCGTGCGCGACCTGGCCGGGGATGGCCACGCGGGAACCGCGCCGGTGGGGAGCTACCCTGCCAACGGCTACGGGCTGGCGGACATGGCAGGCAACGTCTGGGAGTGGACCGCCAGCACAGCCGCCCCGGACCAGCGGGTGATCCGGGGCGGCTCGTTCCTGTGCCACGAGAGCTACTGCGAGGGGTACCGCGTGGCGGCGCGGATGTCCGCCACGCCCTCCACCGCACTGCAGAACACGGGATTCCGCTGCGCGGCGTCCCCCGCCCGCCCCGTCACATCGCCGGCGCCCGCAGCCCCTGCAGCGCGCCCTTGAGCAGGTCGCTCTTCCTGGGGTCGCAGCCGCGCTCGCCCTCCACCACCGCCAGCGCCTTCCCCAACGCGGTGTTGCGCGCGCCGCCGCTGGCCTTCTCCGCCTCGGCGATGCCGGCGCGCAGCGCGCCAAGGCGGGCCGGCGCCACGCACCCCTTCCGCTCCAGCTGGTCGGTGTACGCCTTGGCCAGCGCGAAGCTGGCCGGCCACTCGATCTTCGGCTGCCCCTGCGCGTTGAGCTCGGACCAGCGCACGGTCTTCGCCGCGTCGATCTCGTTCTGCGTGAGGAACGGCGACGGCACCAGCTCCGCCACGTCGAGGCCGCGGGCGATCTCGGAGCTCACGATCTGGCCGTTGTACCAGTACACCGACCAGGAGCCGCCCATCTCCATGCGCGTGCCGTCCACCGGGCCGCGGTCGAACGAGGCGATCTCGAAGGGCTTGGCGGGGTCGGTCCAGTCGAACACCGAGATGCCCCCCTGGTACCACGCCTGCACCATGACGTCGTTGTGGGCGACGCAGTTCTCGTTGGCCGTCTGGTACGTGGGGATCTTGTAGTAGCTCTTGAACACCAGCTTGCGGTTGACGACCTCGAAGATGGCGTTGGCGCCCCACTCGGGCTTGTCCAGCGGGCGGCACTTGGGGGCGCCGCCGCCGCCCCACTCGTCGCTGAAGAGCAGCTGCGTGCCGTCGTTGTTGAAGGTGGCCGAGTGCCAGTAGGCGAAGTTGGAGTCGGCCACGGCGTCGAGGCGCACCGGGTTGACCGGGTCGCTGATGTCCAGCAGCAGGCCGTGCCCCTCGCAGGCGCCGCCGGCGAGCCCCAGGGCGGGGTAGACGGTGATGTCATGGCACTGCGCGCTCTCCGCCAGCGACGCGCCCGGCTTGGGGATCTCCATCCCCTGCGCCTCCAGCATCTTCATGACGCGGGCGGTGATGAGCGGGCGCGCGGCGGCGCTGTCAGCGGCCGTGGGGGCGGTGCCCCCGCGCGCCTTGACCAGGCTGTCGATGACCGGGGCCACGAACGGGGGCGGCAGCACGATCTCCTCGCCAAGCACGGGGATGGACACCGTGAAGGCGCCCGAGGCCCGCGCCTTGGACATCGCCGCCTCGTCGGCGCGCGAGGGGCCGTGCGGGATGGGGTTGGTGAGCCCGGCGAAGATGTTGGCGCGGTTCACCACCGCCGCCTTGGACGGGTCGGCCAGCGGCACCTTGATGACCTCGATGCGCAGCCGTGACGAGCCCGGATCACCGGCCGGCAGCTGGGCGCGGCACTCCGTCACCTCTTCCGCGGAGCGGATGGGCGACGACCCCGAGACGTAGATGTAGACGTTGGCCTTGTCCTTGGGGTCCTCGAGCACCGTGTGGGTGTGCGACCCGCGGCAGGTCTGCACGTTGGCCACCAGCTTCGGGGCCTTGATGTCGGAGATGTCGAAGATGCGCACGCCGCGCATGCGCTCCTTGCTGGCCACCTCGGGGACGCCGCCGGGCTTGCAGTCCACGCGGCCGTTCATGGCCTCGGCCGACATGAACATCAGGTTCTTGTACACCGACACGTCGTTCTGCGAGGCCGGGCACTCGTACGCCACCACCAGCTGCGGCTGCGCCGGGTTGCTGATGTCCCAGACCACGGGGCCGTTGTAGTTCCCCTGAATGACATAGTTGCCGGTGAAGGCCAGGTCGGAGTTGGTCTCTCCCAGGAACCCCTTGGGGGAGGCGACGCGGGCCAGCACGCGCAGGTTGGAGACCGCCTCGCCGGCGTCGAAAAGCCCGGGCTTGAGGGCGTTGCGGGGGTCGGTGGCGGGGGCCGGGGCGAGCGCCGGCTTGGCGGCGGGGCGGCAGGCGGCCAGGGCCAGGAGGGCCGCGGCGGCCGCCGCCGCGTGGCGGGCGGGTCCTGCAGGCATGAAGGGCATTCCAAGGGGGAGAAGGGTGACGAACGGGACAACGTTCCCACTACGAGCTTGGGGAAGCGGCGGTTTCGCCGGCGGGGGCCCCGGGGGGCACCCCGCCCTTGTCCGCCGGCGTACCCCGGGGGCATAGTCCAGCGCATGGACGCCCTCATCGCCTACTTCAGCACCATCCCGTCCAGCCACCGGGCGCTGATCCTGGCCGGCGGGATCGCCTTCTTCTGGCTCTGGGAAAGCGCCGCGCCGCTGGTGCGCTTCTCGTACGTCAAGTGGTCGCACGCGCTGGTGAACGTCTTCTTCACCGCCACCACCATCGTGGTGAACTTCGCGCTGGCGTTCCTGCTGCTGCGCACCAGCGAGTGGGCGGTGGCGCACGAGGTGGGGGCGCTGTTCCTGCTGGGCGACCTGCCGGTGGCGCTGCAGGCGGTGGTGGGGCTGCTGCTGCTGGACCTGGTGGGGGCGTGGCTGCCGCACTTCGTGGAGCACCACGTGCCGTTCCTCTGGCGGCTCCATCTGGTGCACCACTCCGACCAGGCCGTGGACACCACCACGGCCAACCGCCACCACCCCGGGGAGAGCGTGGTGCGCTTCGCCTTCACCGCGCTGGCGGTGGTGGTGGCGGGGGCGCCCATGTGGCTGGTGTTCCTGTACCAGTCCGTCAGCGTGGTGCTGAGCCAGTTCAACCACGCCAACATCGCGCTGCCGCGGTGGCTGGACCGGGCGCTGGCGTGGGTGTTCGTGTCCCCCGACATGCACAAGGTGCACCACCACTACGTGCTCCCCTACACCGACACCAACTTCGGCAACGTCTTCTCGGTGTGGGACCGGCTGTTCCGCACCTACCGCGAGATGGAGCGGACGCAGGTGGTGTACGGGGTGGACACGCACATGGCGCCGGCGGAGCACACCACCGTGGGGGCGCTGCTCACCATGCCGCTGCGCCCGGGGACCAAGGGGACGGGGCGCCCCGGCTGACCGCGCCGGCCGGGGCGCCCGCCGCGCCGCCGGCTAGTAGCGCCAGCTCGTGAGGTCGGCCCCCGGGGGCGCGGTCATCCGCATCCGCTCCACGGCCCACGGCAGCACCATCTGCGGGTAGCGCAGCCGCGAGTAGGCGTTGCTCCGCGTGTGGTCGCCGTTCCAGCAGTGCTCCGCGCGGTCGCCGTAGTCCACCACCGCGTCGGCGGCGGGGACGGCGGTGCGCAGGAACTGCTCCACGCCGTAGACCGCGTTGTTGAGGTAGTAGTTGTCCATGTCGCCCACGTAGATCCGCAGCTTGCCGCGCAGCTTGGGGCCCAGGGTGGGCCAGTCGCGCCGGAGGATGTGGGCGAGGTCGTAGTGCTCGCGCCAGTAGGCGGCCACGGTGGTGTCGATCACGCCGGTGACGCGGTCCCAGATCCGGGCGGGGTAGCCGTCTTCGCCCACGGGGGAGAAGACGCTCTCCCACACGTCGAACTGGTCGCCCGAGCGCGCGCGCGAGCCCAGCGCCAGCTCGCGGCGGTTCATCTGCTCCAGGGTGGCGGTGACGTGCCCCAGGTAGTTGCGGTGCCCAGGGCGCGGGACGCGCTTGAAGGGCCCCTCGCGGTAGTACGCATTGCGGTCCTGGTAGATGTCCACCACGGTGTAGTGGCGGAAGTCGATGGGGTCGGGGCACGCGATCCACGCGCCGTTGAACTCGTCGGGGTAGAACATCTGCACGGCCATCGACTCCCACCCGCCGGTGGAGCCCCCGTACACGAAGCGCGCCCACCCGGCGCCCAGCCCGCGGAAGCGCCGCTCGATCTCGGGGAGGAGCTCGTACATGATGGCATCGCCGTAGGGGCCGTTGTTGGCCGAGTTCACGGCGTACGAGTCGTCGTAGAAGGGGGTGGGGTGCTGGATCTCCACCAGCAGCGCCCGCGGGAAGCCGGGACCCGTCCACGCCTTGTAGAAGTCGTGCGCCAGCTCCTGCTGGATGCGGTTGTACCCCGCCAGGTTGAAGCGCGCCGAGAAGTCGGGGGCGAGGCTCGGGTCGGGGGGCGTCTCGCGCCACCCCGAGAGCGAGGCGGGGAAGTGCCCGTGGTTGATCACCAGCGGGTAGCGCGCCCCCGGATGGCGGTCGAACCCCTCGGGGAGCAGCACCCAGGCCGCGAGGAACATGTCGGTCCCCCAGAAGCGGCTGAGGCGCTCCGAGCGGATGCGCACGTGCTTGACGTACTTCGTCTCCTGCAGCGCCGGGTCGGGGAGCGCGGGGATCTCCTCGGTGAGCGCCAGCTGCAGGCGCCCGCTGGCGGTGACGGTGACGGTGGCCGGTGCCGAAAAGAGGTTGCCGGGCTTGGCGTTCATCTGCTGCCCCTCGCCGCGGTCGGGAGGGAGAAGCACGGTGCGCCCGTCGGCGCGGGTGAAGCGCTGGTAGCGGTTGAACAGCGCCTGGATGCGGTAGCGTCCGGGCTTGAGCTCCCGCAGCGACTCCAGCGGGTAGCCCACGGCGGCGGCGTCCACCAGCTGCGCGGTCCCGGGGCGCCAGTCGGTGACATCCACGCCGAACACTTGGGCGGTGGAGGCGTTGTCGGAGACCTGCGTGCGCGGCGTGCCGGTGGTGTCGGTGGAGACGTAGAGCAGCAGGCGCCCGGAGAGCGGCGCCGCCGCACGGCTGGCGGGAAGGGTGATGGTGGCGCGCGGCTGGGCGCGGAGCAGCGGGGCGGCGAGCGCGATCAGCGCGAGGGGGGCGACCGCCGCGGCGATGCGCCCGGGCGGCGGGCGGCGCGTCATCAGCGGGCCCGCTGCTGCAGCCGCTGGAACATGGCCACCATCTGGTCGGTGGCCACCCCCCAGCCGGTGTGGAACCCCATGTCGCGATGATGCTCGGCGTCCATGGCGCTCCAGTGGCGGGCGCGGGCCACGTAGTGCGTCCCGCCCCCCTGCGTGGCGGTGAAGGTGAGGATGCCGGTGAAGAAGGGCTTCTCGGCGGGGACCCATCCCGAGCGGTAGGCGTCGGTGAACACCAGCTTGCGGTCGGGGACCACCTCGAGGTAGACGCCGTGGTTCTCCTCGGTCTCGCCGCCGGGGCCCTGCATGACGATGAGGCTCCCCCCGCCCACGCGCAGGTCCACGTGCGCGGAGGCGGTCTTCCACGGGGCCGGGGTGAACCACTGGGTGATGAGCGCCGGTTCGGTCCACGCCCGGAACACCCAGTTGGGGGGGAAGGGCAGCGTGCGCTCGAAGACGAGTTCACGCGGGTCGGACGTGGGGATGGAGCTCATGAGCGCCCTGGCTGGCGGTCGTGGGAGTGCGGCGCACCCCGGCGCGACGCGCGCCGTTGGGCACATTGGCGCACCAACTGGGGCGCCGCACGGGGATTGGCTGAAATATGCCAGTGCGCGCCTCCCGGCGAGGGGGGCGGGACGTCACGATCCCGGCAGCCAGCGTCCCCCGCGCGGCGGGCGGGTTACCGCCCGGTCGCCGCGTGCTCCCACACGACGCGCGCACCCGTCTCGGGATCCACCCCCGGCACCAGGCTGCTCCGCGCCGCGCGGGTGGTCACGGTGACCTGCCGCCCCTGCTCGGCCAGCCCGCGCGCCACCACCAGGTCGGCCACGGTGGCCACCTCCGCCTCGGCGCTGGCCAGCACCACCGGCCCCTCGGCGGGGACGGACACCTGCCGCCACCCCGCGGTGCGGTCCAGCAGGCGCGCCACGCCGGTGCCGGCGCGCGCGAAGGCCACCTCGCCCCCCAGGATGACGGACCGCACGCGGGTGGGGTAGGGGATCACCCACGCCTCCACCGGGCCCTGCCCGGGCGTGTAGGGGACGATGAAGAACGGGCGCCCCTGCTTGCGCCACGCCGCGGCCACCTCGCGATTGGCGTCGCGCGCGAGGTGTGCCTGCCGGGCGATGCGCGCGGTGTCCACGCGGTCGGTGTGGCGGGGGCGGGCGCCATCCAGTCGCACCAGGGCGAGGCGCTGCACCTTGGCGAAGGCGCTGTCGATGTCGAAGACGCCCCCCACGGGGACGCCGTCGGGCGTGCGCTCGCAGTGGAAGAGGCGGGGCGCGCGGGCGGCGGGACCGAAGGTGCCGCCGGCGCGCAGCCGCGACAGCGTGGCGGCGCACGCCTGGTAGAAGGCGATGGCGCGCGCGCGCGTGTCATTGGCGCCAAAGGCCGCACGGAAGCCCGCGGGCATGGCATCCGGCGGCGGCGGCGGCTCCGTGCCGGGCGGCAGGGCGCGCACCCCGGTTTCGGCGGGCGCCGGGGGCGCCTTGGGGGCGGAGGCGCACCCCCACAGCACGCCCACGGCGAACA
>JBILED010000043.1:0-17894 GCA_044352305.1 Gemmatimonas sp. | reverse complement strand
CCTCCCCGCGGGTGGTGCCGAGGGCTGAGTTGGCTCCCCTGGTGGCGGTGGGCACGGTGAAGCGCGCGCACGGGGTGCGCGGCGCCTGGGCCGTGGAGCCGATCATCGACGCGCCGGACGTGGTGTTCACGTCCGGCGCGGTGCTTTATGCCGGTGACCGGGCGGGGAACCCGGTGCTGGAGGACGGGGCGCCGGTGCCTTTGCACCTGGAGGACGGGCGCCCGATGAACCGCGACTGGCTGGTGCGCGTGCGCGAGGTGACCGACCGTGACGCCGCCGACCTGTGGCGCGGGCGGCAGCTGCTGGTGGAGGCCGACCGGTTGCCCCCCCCGGACGAGGGGGAGCTGTACCTGCACGCGCTCATCGGCATGCAGGTGGCGGTGGAGGGGGAAGGGGTCAAGGGGACGGTGCGCGACGTGTACGACGCGCCGCAGGGGTACATCCTGGAGGTGGAGACCGCCACCGGGCGCCCGCTGGTGCCGCTGGTCCCCGAGCTGCTGGTGGAGGTGGACGAGGAGACGCGTACCCTGGTATTTGCGCCCCTCCCGGGGCTGCTGGACTGACCGCCCCGCCCTCGCGCGCCATGCTGCAGGTCACCATCGTCACGCTGTTCCCCGAGTTCTTCACCGGGCCGCTGGGGCTGTCCATCCCGGCGCGGGCGGCGGCCGCCGGCGTGGTGGCGTACCGGCTGGTGGACCTGCGCGCCCACACCCACGATCGGCACCGCACGGTGGACGACTACCCCTTTGGCGGCGGCCCGGGGATGGTGCTCAAGCCCGCCCCCTTCTTCGAGGCCGTGGAGGCGATCGGCGCGACTCCGCCCGTCGTGCTGCTGTCGCCGCGCGGGCGCCGGTTCACGCACGCCGACGCCGAGCGCTTTGCCGCCGGCTCGTCGCTGACATTGCTGTGCGGCCACTACAAGGACGTGGACCAGCGGGTGGCCGACCACCTGGCCACCGAGGAGCTGTCGCTGGGGGACTTCGTGCTCAGCGGCGGGGAGCCGGCGGCGCTGGCCATCGTGGACGCCACGGTGCGGCTGCTGCCGGGCGCGCTGGGGGACGAGGACAGCGCGCGCACCGACTCGTTCTTCGGGCGGGGGATCAGCGCCCCCAGCTACACGCGCCCGGCCGACTACCGCGGGCACGCGGTCCCCGACGTGCTGCTGGGCGGCGACCACGCCAGGGTGGCCGCGTGGCGCGACGCGGAGAGCCTGCGGCGCACCCGCGAGGCCGAGGCGCGCGACCGCGCCGACTGGCAGGCGCGCGAGGCGGCGATTGCCGCGAGAGAGGGGGCCGTCGCGGCCGTGGAGCGCGCGGCCGCGGAGAAGGCGGCGCGCAAGGCGGCCCAGAAGGCCCGGCGCGCCCGGCGCCCGGGGGGCTCGGCGGCCTCGCCGATCGTGCCGCCCCCGGGTGAACCCGAGATGGGGTGAGGACCGAGCGATGCTGCGCGTGTTCGTGACGGGGGGGACCTTCGACAAGGAGTACGACGAGCTGGCCGGCACGCTGCACTTCCGCGCCACGCACGTGGAGGAGATGCTCCGGCGCGGGCGCTGCCGCGTGGCGGTGGCGGTGGAGGTGCTGATGCTGGTGGACAGCCTGGAGATGACCCCGGCGCACCGCGGGACCATCGCCGCGGCGTGCGCCGCCTGCGCCGAGCGGCACGTGGTGATCACGCATGGCACCGACACCATGGTGGAGACCGCGGCCGTGCTGGCGGCCGACCAGGCCCTGGCCGGCAAGACCGTGGTGCTGACCGGGGCCATGGTCCCCTACGCCTTCGGCAGCTCCGACGGGCTGTTCAACCTGGGGAGCGCGCTCAGCTTTGCGCAGGCGCTTCCGCCCGGGGTGTACGTGGCGATGAACGGCCGGGTGTTCCCGGCGGGACGGGTGCGGAAGAACCGCGCGCTGGGGGTGTTCGAGGAGGCGCCGGACGCGGACGCGGACGAGGCGGCCGCGGGGTAGCGCGTCGGCAGGGAGTGTGGCGACTGGCCGCAGGGCGGTACAGGGCGCAGTTTGGTGCGGGAGGGCGGGCCCATCCGCCCCCTGTCCCGCCCCCCGGCCTCCGCCGTGGCGGGCGACTTTCCAGCCCGCATCCCCCGGACCTTCGCATGGCCAAGATCAAGGTGGTGAACCCCGTCGTCGAGATGGATGGCGACGAGATGACGCGCATCATCTGGCAGTTCATCAAGGACAAGCTGATCCTGCCCTACCTGGACCTCCAGCTCGACTACTACGACCTGGGGATCCAGCACCGCGACGCCACCAACGACCAGGTCACGATCGACTCGGCCGAGGCCACCCGGCGGCACGGCGTGGCGGTGAAGTGCGCCACCATCACCCCCGACGAGGCGCGGGTCGAGGAGTTCGGGCTCAAGAAGATGTGGAAGAGCCCCAACGGCACCATCCGCAACATCCTGGGCGGCGTGATCTTCCGCGAGCCCATCATCATCTCCAACATCCCGCGGCTGGTGCCGGGGTGGACCAAGCCCATCGTGGTGGGGCGCCACGCGCACGGCGACCAGTACAAGGCCACCGACTTCAAGGTGCCGGGGCCCGGCACGGTCACCATCACCTACACGCCGGCCGACGGCGGCGAGCCGATGCGCTTCGACGTGGCGCAGTTCGGCGCCGACGGCGGGGTGGCGATGGGGATGTACAACTTCAACGACTCCATCCGCGACTTCGCGCGGGCCAGCTTCCGGTACGGCCTGCAGCGGAACTACCCCGTGTACCTGAGCACCAAGAACACCATCCTCAAGGCCTACGACGGGCAGTTCAAGGACCTCTTCCAGGAGGTGTTCGACGCGGAGTTCGCCGCCGAGTTCTCGGCGAAGGGGCTCACGTACGAGCACCGCCTCATCGACGACATGGTGGCGTGCGCCATCAAGTGGGAGGGGGGCTACGTGTGGGCGTGCAAGAACTACGACGGCGACGTGCAGTCGGACATCGTGGCGCAGGGGTTCGGCTCGCTGGGGCTGATGACCTCGGTGCTGCTCACCCCCGACGGGAAGACCATGGAGGCGGAGGCGGCGCACGGCACCGTCACGCGCCACTACCGCGAGCACCAGAAGGGGCGGAAGACCTCCACCAACCCCATCGCCTCCATCTTCGCGTGGACGCGCGGGCTGGCGCACCGGGGGAAGCTGGACGGCACCCCCGAGGTGACGCGCTTCGCCGAGACGCTGGAGCAGGTGTGCATCGAGGCGGTGGAGGCCGGGGAGATGACGAAGGACCTGGCCATCCTCATCGCCAAGGACACGCCGTTCCTGCACACCGAGGAGTTCCTGGACGCCATCGACCGGCGCCTCCAGGCGAAGATGGCCTGATCCCACCACTCCGGAGCCTGCCCATGCGCCGTCCCCGCGATGTCCGTTCCCTGGCCGCCGCGGTGGCGGTGGCCGGGCTCCTCCTCCCCGCCTCCCCCGCCGCCGCCCAGCGGCGGGGGGGCGCCTCGGCCCCGGCGCCCGCGTCCGCCGCGGCGGTCACGCCGTCGCAGTACGCCGCGCTCCCCTGGCGCCACATCGGCCCCGAGGGGAACCGCTTCACCTCCGCCGCCGGCATTCCGGGCGACCCGTCCACCTACTACGTGGGGGCCGCCTCGGGGGGGATCTACAAGACCACCGACGGCGGCGTGCACTGGACGGCGCTGTTCGACGACCAGCCGGTGCAGTCGATCGGCGCGCTGGCGGTGGCGCCCAGCGACCGCAACGTGGTGTGGGCGGGCACCGGCGAGGCGCACATCCGCAGCCACATCTCGATCGGGCAGGGGATCTACAAGAGCACCGATGCGGGGCGCACGTGGGCGCTGATGGGGCTGGAGAAGTCCGGGCGCATCGGCCGCGTGGTGGTGCACCCCACCAACCCCGACATCGTGCTGGCGTGCGCGCTGGGGACCGCCTACGGGCCCCAGGAGGAGCGCGGGGTGTTCCGCACCACCGACGGCGGCGCCACCTGGACGCGCGTGCTGTTCACGTCGCCGGACGCGGGGTGCTCCGACCTGGCGATGCACCCGGCCAATCCGCGCATCCTCTACGCGGGGATGTGGCAGATCGTCATCCACACCTGGGGGCGCAGCAGCGGCGGCCCGGGGAGCGGGCTGTTCAAGAGCACCGACGGCGGCGCCACCTGGACGCGGCTGGTGGGGAACGGGCTCCCCGGCAAGGTCACCGGCAAGCATGCGCTGGCCATCGCCCCCTCCAACCCCTCGCGGGTGTACGCGCTGATCGAGACGGGGGACGGGGTGCCCTGGAACGGTGAGGCCACCGAGAGCGGGCAGCTGTGGCGCACCGACAACGACGGCGCCACCTGGCAGCTGATGACGCGCGACCGCAACGCGATGGGGCGCGCGCACTATTACTCGCGCACCGCGGTCACGCCGGACAACGACAACGAGCTGGTGTTCCTGACGGCGTCGTACAGCCGCTCCATCGACGGCGGGCGCACGCTGCAGGTGCTGTCGGGGCAGGAGGCGCCCGGCGGCGACCACCACGACGTCTGGATGGACCCCACCAACGCCAACCGGCAGATCGTGGCGCACGACCAGGGGCTCTCCATCACCACCAACCGCGGGCGCACCTGGTTCCGGCAGCGGCTCTCCAACGCCCAGATCTACCACGTGACGGTGGACAACCAGGTCCCGTACAACGTGCTCGGGAACAAGCAGGACGAGCCCTCGTACCGCGGCCCCAGCAACAGCCGCGTGCAGGGGGGGCGCAGCGCGGGGATCTCGCGCGGGATGTGGCACTCGGTGGGGGGCGGTGAGAGCGGCTGGGCCACCCCCGACCCGGTGGATCCCAACATCATCTACAGCACCGCGTCGGGGAGCGGGATGGTGGGGGGGATCGTGGTGCGCTTCGAGGAGAACCGGCGGCAGTTCCGCCACGTGGAGGTGTGGCCGCAGCAGGCCAACGGCCCCGCGGAGCTGCAGAAGTACCGCTTCGTGTGGGACGCGCCGCTGCTCATCTCGCCGCACGACCACCAGACGCTGTACACCGGCAGCCAGCACGTGCACCGCACGCGTGACGGCGGGCACAGCTGGCAGGTGATCAGCCCCGACCTCACCCGCAACGACCGGAGCCGGATGAAGAGCTCCGGCGGGCTCACCCCGGACAACATCGGCGTGGAGTACGCGGGGGTGGTGTACGGGATCGCCGAGTCGCCGCGGGTGAAGGGGGTGATCTGGGCGGGGACCAACGACGGGCAGCTGCAGCTCACGCGCGACGACGGACAGACGTGGGTGAACGTCACCGCCAACATCCCGGGAATCCCGGCGTGGGGGTCGGTGCGCTCCATCGCCGCCTCCAAGTGGGACGACGCCACCGCGTACATCACGGTGGACGCGCACCAGGAGGACGACCGGACCCCCTACGTCTACCGCACCACCGACTTCGGGAAGACGTGGGCGAAGATCGTGGCCGGCATTCCGGTGAGCATGCTGAGCTACGCCAAGGTCATCATCGAGGACCCGGTGCGCCGCGGGATGCTGTACCTGGGGACGGAGAACGCCATCTACGTGTCCTACGACGCGGGCGACCGGTGGCTGCCGCTGCAGAACAACCTGCCGCACGCGCCGGTGTCGGGGATCGTGGTGCAGGAGCACTTCAACGACCTGGTGATCTCCACCTACGGGCGCGGCTTCTGGATCCTGGACGACCTGGCGCCGCTGCAGCAGCTCACCGCCGAGGTGGCGGCCAAGCCGGCGCACCTCTTCCCGCCGCGGGCGGCGTACCGGTTCCGTCCCATCACCGCGCCCAGCACCACGTACGACGACCCCACTGCCGGGACGGACCCCGAATACGGCGCGTCGATCAACTACCATCTGGCGGCCCCCGCCAAGGCGGCCCCCACGGTGCAGATCCTGGACGCGGCCGGGGCGGTGGTGCGCACGCTGCGCGGCCCCAACGCGGCCGGGATCAACCGCCTGCACTGGGACCTGCGCGACGAGCCCAGCGTGGAGGTGCGGCTGCTCACCTCGCCGCTGTACGCGGAGCACATCCTGGCCGGCCCCGAGGGGCGCGTGGCTCCCGGCACGAGCCGGCTGTCGATCCTGATGCCCCCCGGGCGCTACACGGTGCGTCTCACGGTGGACGGCGCGGTGCAGACGCAGCCGCTGGAGGTGCGCAAGGACCCCAACAGCGCCGGCACCGAGGCGGAGATCGCCGAGCAGGTGCGCACGCTGGCCGCCATCAAGGGGGAGCTCAATGCCGCGGGCGCGGCGGTGCACCGGCTGGAGGCGGTGCGGCTGCAGCTGCAGCAGGTGCAGCGGCTGGCGCGCGACCCCGAGGTGACGCGGGCGGCGCAGGCGCTGGACGCGGCGCTGGTCGCGCAGGAGATGACGCTGGTGGATCTCCGGCAGACCGGCACCGGGCAGGACGGCGTGCGCTTCGGGTCGATGCTGATCTCGAAGATCGGCTACCTGGCCAACGGCGTGGCCACCGCCGACTTCCGCCCCACCACGCAGGCGGTGGAGGTGCAGGGGATCCTCAAGGAGCAGCTGGCGCGACACCTGGCGGACATTGACAAGGCGCTGGCCGAGGGGCTGCCGCCGCTCAACGCGCAGCTGTCGGCCAAGGGGCTGCCGGCGGTGGTGGACCGGCGCCCCGCGCGAATCACCCCGTAGCGCAGAGGTGCCGGAGGACCACGTCGCCCAGCGATCCCTTGGTGGCGGGGCCGAAGCCGGGGAGCTTCACCGTGCGGTGCATCCCCGGCTTCGTCCCCGCCGCATCGGTGTAGTACCAGCTCTCGCGGGTGGCCACGGTGCGCGTGGGGCAGTGGACCATGGTGATGGTGCGCGTGCTCACCAGGTCGCCCTGCGGGTGTCGGATGGGGGGCGCCAGCGCCGCGCGCACCGCCACGGTGACGGTGTCGCCGTGGCGGCGCATTGTCTTCGTCTCCAGGAACACGGGGCTGCCGGCCACCGTGCGGCCGATCTCCTGGCGGCCGGCGGCGGGGCGCCCCTGGGCGGGCAGGGGGGCGAGGGCGGCCCAGAGGAGCAGGCAGGCAAGGGGGCGGGTCATTTGCGGCGGCGGGCGGTGGAGTCGGGAACGAAAGTGAAGGGCTGTTGCACCACCTGGCGCACGCGCTGGCCTCCGCGTTCGGCCGGCGCAAAGCGCTGGTCGCGCAGGGCATTGCGGACGGGGACGACGAGCTGCGTGTGGGTGGTGGTGACCACGTTGTAGCTGTCCAGCTCCACGTCGCCCTTGGCGTTCACCACGAACTCGGCCAGCAGCGCGCCGGGGGCCCGCGCCTCGAACAGCGAGTCGGGGTACACCGGACGCACGACGGCGGCGGAGTCGAGGGCGGCGGGGCGGTCCACGTCGCGCGCCGCGAACACCTCCCCACGCTCGAGCCACAGGGCGATCTGCGCGGCGGGGGTGAGGGCGTCCTTGGCGCGCCGCCTGGCGCGCGGCTCGCCGCGCTTGGACCAGAGCAGCAGGGTCCCGCAGCTGCTGCTCATCAGGAAGTTGCGCTGGAACTCGGCGGGGACGCTGGCCCCGCCGCCGTAGATTTCGATTCCCTCGAAGGTGCGGGGATCGAAGGCGTCCAGGTCCACCTCGCCGGCGCCCATCGCCTGCCCGTCCAGCCACACCAGCGGCGCGCACCGGCTGCCGCGGATGCGCACGGCGGTGTTCATGCCGCGCTGCTCGATGCGGATGCCGGGGACGCCCCGCAGGAGGTCGGTGAATTGGATGGGGTTGCGGCGCTCCACCTCGGCCGCGGTGAAGAAGCGGCCATGCCCCTGCTGCTGACGCCGGAAGAAGCCGGCCATCGGACCGGCCACCTCGCTGCGCCCCTTGACCACCACGGCGGTCAGCTCGACCACGGTGCGCACCATGCGCGGCGCCACCTCCACCGGGGTGCCGGGGGTGATGGTGACGGCCAGCGACTCGGGGCGGTACCCCAGCCGGCGTAGCTGCACCCACGCCGGGCCCGCGGGCACCCGGGCCAGCTGCACGCGGCCGTCCTCGTCCGACTCCGCGCGCAGCGCTCCGCCGGCGGCCGGCACCACGCGCAGTTGCACGCCACCCAGCGGGATGCCGGTTTCGGTGCGGACCGTCCCCCGCACCACCCCGTCGCCCGCCGACTGGGCCGGTGCGGCGCCAGGGAGGAGGGCGCCGAGGAGCACCGCCGCCCACCGCGCCCGGCGCCCCCGGGGGGTACGCCCGCGGCTGGCGGGAGCCGTGCGAAGGGAGGGACCGGCCGTGCCTGAGCGCATGGCGGAAAGCTGCCGTGCGGGACGTCGCGCGGGCAAGCGCCCCGGACGGCCTTGCGCCCCCCTCACGCCCCTCACGGGGGACGCGGCGCGGGGGTATCCTCTCCCGGATCCGGCCTCGGCGGCCGTCGCTGTCCCACCGTCCCTTCCGATCCCGTCCATGCGACCCTCCTCCCCGCGCGTGGTTCTCGCCGCCCTCACCCTGGCCGGCGTCGTCGCAACCGACATGCCCGCGCAGGAGACGCGGCTGCTGCGCTCGCCGTCGGTGAGCGCCACGCACATCGCCTTCGCCTACGCGAACAACATCTGGGTGGTGGAGCGGAGCGGGGGGGCGGCGCGCCGCCTCACCAGCTTCCAGGGGCAGACGCAGCACCCCAAGCTGTCGCCCGACGGGAAGCGGGTGGCGTTCAGCGCCGAGTACGGCGGCAACACCGATGTGTACGTGGTGCCGGTGGAAGGGGGACAGCCGGTGCGCCTCACCTGGCACCCCGGCGCCGACCTGGTGCAGGGGTGGACCCCCGACGGCACGGCGGTGCTCTTCTCGTCGCCGCGCGGCACGTGGGCGCCCACCGGGGTGCCGCGGTTCTACACCGTGCCGGTGACCGGCGGGGCCGCCACGGCGCTCCCCATGCCGCGTGCCAACCAGGGGAAGCTGTCCCCCGACGGCAAGCGGGTGGCGTACCGCATGGCCACGTCGTGGGACGAGGAGCGGCGCAACTACCGCGGCGGGCAGAACAAGCCCATCTGGATCCTGGACCTGGCCTCCTTCGCGCTGGACACCACCCCCTTTGCCGGCACCAAGGAGATGGACCCGGTGTGGGTGGGGGAGCAGGTGTACTTCCTGTCGGACCGCGACGGCGTCTCCAACGTGTGGCGCTTCGATCCGCGCACGCGCGCCGTGGCGCAGGTGACGCGCTTTGCCGACTTCGACGTGAAGGCGCTGGATGCGCAGGGGACGGCGGTGGTGTTCGAGCAGGCGGGGCGCGTGCACCTGCTGGACGCCACCACGGGCCGCCACCAGCCGGTGCCCATCACCGCGGCGGGGGACTTCCCGTGGATGATGCCGCAGTGGAAGGACGTGGGCGGGCGCATCACCGCACTGGCGCTGTCGGCCACGGGGAAGCGCGCGGCGGTGGAGGCGCGCGGCGAGGTGTTCACCATTCCGGCCGAGAAGGGGGATGCGCGCAACCTGACGCAGACCAGCGGGGCGGCGGAGATCTCGCCGCTCTGGTCCCCGGACGGGAAGTGGGTGGCGTACTTCAGCGACGCGTCCGGCGAGTATGCGCTGGTCCTGGCCCCGCAGGAGGGGCTGGGGGCGAAGCGCGTGCTGCCGCTGCCGGAGCCCAGCCGGCCATACAGCCCGGCATGGTCTCCCGACGGGCGGATGATCGCCTACCAGGACACGCACTTCCGGCTGTGGCTGGTGGACGTGGCCACGGGCCGCGCGACGCTGGCCGACACCGATCCGTACTTCATGGCCGACCGCACCATCGTGCCGGTGTGGAGCCCTGACTCGCGGTACCTGGCGTACCCCAAGCGGCTCAAGTCGCTGTTCCGCGCGATCTTCGTGTACGACGTGCAGGCGGCCAAGGCCACGCAGGTGACCGACGGCATGGCGGACGCCACCGACCCGGTGTGGGACGCCAGTGGGGCGTACCTGTGGTTCTTCGCGTCGACGAACTTCGGACTCAACTCGTCGCTGCTGGACATGACCAAGTACGACCGCCCGGACACGCGGGCGCTGTACCTGGCCATCCTGGCGGCGGGAGCGCCCACCCCGTTCGGCCCCGAGAGTGACGAGGAGGGCGCGCGCGGCGACAGCCTGCGCCCGGCGGTGCCGCGGGCGGCGGCGGACAGCGGGCGGGCCATCGGCGGCGTGCGGCCGGTGCGCATTGACGTCGCCGGGCTGCAGCAGCGGGTGGTGGCGGTGCCGGGGGTGGCGGAGCGCGACTACGCGTCGCTCAAGGCCGGCGTGGCGGGGACGGTGTTCTTCCTGGAGCCGGTGCCGGCGTCGGGGACGCAGGCGGCGGGGGGCGGCGGGAACACGCTGCACCGCTATCAGCTGTCGGCGCGCCGTGCGGCGCCCTTTGCCACGGGGGTGCAGCAGTATGCGGTGAGCGCTGACGGCCGCAAGGCGCTGTACCGCGCCGGCGGGGGCGCCCTGCACGTGGTGGAGGCCGACAAGGCGGTGCCCGCGGCGGGGGCGGGGCGGCTGGCCGTGACGTTGCGGGCGCTGGTGGACCCCCGCGCCGAGTTCCGGCAGATCTTCCACGAGGGGTGGCGCAACCAGCGCAACAACCTGTATGTGCGCAACCTGCACGGCAGCGACTGGGCGGCGGTGAAGGCCATGTACGAGCCGTTGCTGGCGCACGTGAACCACCGGGCCGACCTCAACTACCTGCTGGACAACATGGGGGCCGAGCTGGCCATCGGGCACTCGTACGTGCGCGGCGGCGACCTGCCGGAGGTGCCCGAGGGGAATGTGGGGATGCTGGGGGCGGACTTTGGCGTGGATGCGGGGCGCTACCGCATCACGCGCATTTACGACGGCGAAAGCTGGAACCCCGACCTCCGCGCGCCGCTGGCGACGCCCGGGGTGGCGGTGTCCGCGGGGGATTACCTGCTGGCGGTGAACGGCACCGAGCTGCGCGCCACCGACGACGTGCACCGCCTGCTGGAGGGGACCGCCAACCGCCAGGTGGTGCTGACCGTGGGGGCCCGCGCGGACGGGCAGGGAGCGCGGCAGGTGACCGTGGTGCCGGTGGCCAGCGAGCAGGGGCTGCGCACGCGCGCGTGGGTGGAGCACAACCGCCGCTACGTGGACTCAGTGTCGCAGGGGAAACTGGCGTACGTGTACCTCCCCAACACCGGGCAGCCGGGGTACACCAGCTTCAACCGCTACTACTTCGCGCAGCAGGACCGGCTGGGGGTGGTGGTGGACGAGCGGTACAACGGCGGCGGCTCGGCGGCCGACTACATCGTGGACCTGCTGGGGCGCGACTACGACGGGTACTTCAACAACCCCGTGGGGGAGCGGTATCCGTTCACCAGCCCGGCCAACGGGATCTGGGGGCCCAAGGTGATGATCATCAACGAAATGGCCGGCTCCGGAGGCGACCTGATGCCGTACATGTTCCGGCACCGGAAGCTGGGCCCGCTGGTGGGGACCACCACGTGGGGCGGGCTGGTGGCCACCACCGACACGCCGCCATTCGTGGATGGCGGGTCGATGATCGCACCGCGCTTCGGCTTCTTCTCGCGCGAGCCCAGGTTCAACGTGGAGAACGAGGGAGTGGCGCCGGACCTCGCGGTGGAGAACTTCCCGCGCGAGGTGATCCGCGGTGGCGATCCGCAGCTGGAGCGCGCGGTGCAGGAGGCGCTGCGGCTGCTGGCCGGGTGGAAGAACCCGCGGGCCACGCAGGAGCCGGCCGCTCCCGTGTGGGGGAAGCGGGGGCGGTGAGCGTGGTGCCCCGGGACCGCCGTCCACGCCTGGGCTAAGTTGCGGCATGCCGAACTTCCGCGTGCTCAACCGCTCGCTGCACCGGTGGGGCGCCATCCTGGTGGCGCTCCCCTTCCTGGTCGTCATCGTGACCGGGTTGCTGCTGCAGCTCAAGAAGCAGCTGCCGTGGGTGCAGCCTCCCGAGCGGCGGGGGATCGCCGAGGCCCCGGCGGTGGGGTTGGACCGCGTGCTGGCGGCGGCGCAGGGGGTGCCCGAGGCGCAGGTGCGCGACTGGGGGGACATCGATCGGGTGGACGTGCGCCCGGGGAAGGGGATTGCCAAGGTCACGACGAAGACCCGGTGGGAGGTGCAGGTGGACCTCGGGTCGGGCGCGGTGTTGCAGTCGGCCTACCGGCGCTCGGACCTCATCGAGCAGCTGCATGACGGGTCGTGGTTCCACGACGCCGTGAAGCTGTGGGTGTTCCTGCCGTCGGGGGTCCTGGTGCTGGGGCTGTGGCTGACCGGGATGTACCTGTATGCGCTGCCGTGGTGGACGCGGGCCCGCCGCAAGGCGGCCGGGGGCACCACGTCGCGGTGACGGAGCGCGTTCCCGACGGTCCGCCGTACCGAAACCGCTCCGGGGTGGACGTGACCGGGGCGGGGGTGGGGCGGTGGCTGCTGCAGCGCCTCTGGCACCGGCTGCCGCGTCCGCCGCGCGCCCCGGTGCCCGTGGTGCCTCCGCCGCTGGGGTTTCTGCAGGCCAACCGCACGGTGCCCACCTGCACGCTCATCGGGCACTGCACGCTGCTGGTGCAGCTGGACGGGGTGAACCTGCTGGTGGACCCGGTGTTCAGCCGCGTGGCGTCGCCGTTGCGGCATGTCGGGCCGCGGCGGCACCAGCCGCCGGCCATCGTGCTGCGCGAGCTGCCGCCCATCGACCTGGTGCTGCTGTCGCACGACCACTACGACCATCTGGACCGGCCGTCGGTGCGGGCGCTGGCCGCGCAGCCGGGCGGTCCGCCGCTGTTCCTGGCGCCAACAGGGATCGACCGGTGGCTGCGGCGGGCGGTGCCGGCGCTGCGCGCCGATCCGTCGCGCGTGCGGGCCTTTGCGTGGGGCGACCAGCTGGCGTGGCCCGGCGCCACGGCGCCGCTGACGCTGCATTTCCTGCCGGTGCAGCACTGGTCCAACCGCGGGGTGCGCCGCAACCACACGCTGTGGGGGAGCTGGGCGGTCACGCACCCGCAGGGCCGCTTCTGGTACAGCGGCGACCTGGGGTATTCGGATGATCCGCGGCAGATCGGCGAGGCGCTGGGCCCTTTCGACCTGGCGGCCATCAGCATCGGCGCCTATGCGCCGCGCTGGTTCATGCGCACGCAGCACGTGGACCCCGACGAGGCGGTGCAGGTGCTGCTGGACGTGCGGGCGCGCCAGGCGCTGGGGGTGCACTGGGGGACCTTCGCGCTGGCGGACGAGCCGCTGGACGAGCCCCCGCGCGCGGTGGCGGCCGCGGCGGCGGCGCGCGGGCTGCCGCCGGCGGCGTTTGTCACCGGGCCACCGGGGACGTCCGTGCGCTGGGGGGCGGGGCGTCCGGTGACGGTGCTGCCAGCGACGGCGGCGCTCCTGCCGTGACGGGGAGCACCGCCGCCACCGTCAGTCGCCGCCGTACTGCGTGGTGGGGAGGGCGAAGGCGGTGCGCAGGGCGGGGTCGCCGGGGTCGCCCAGCACGCGCTGCGCCACGTACTCGCTGACCACCGGCGCGAACTTGAACCCCTCGGCCTGTCCCACGCCGGCGATCCAGGCGTTGGTGGTGTCGGGGACGTGATCGATGATGAAGTTGGCGTTGATGCTGGACTCGTAGTGGCACGCGCGGGTTTCCAGCAGCGGCATGGTGGCCAGCAGCGGGAAGCGCACCTCCAGCACGCGGCGGGCGCCGTCGAGCGTGGCCTGCGTGGCCCAGCGGGAGCTGGTGTCGGGGTCCTGCTGGGCCGGGTCGGCCGGCGGCGGGGCGGGGCGGGGGGCGTTGGCGGCGGCGCCCGTGGGGGCCAGGGAGCCGCGCACGCGGAAGCCGCGGCTGTCGGTGGGGAGCACCGGCCAGCCGGTGACTCCGGGGACGTTCCAGCTGGGGAGGTGGCCCACGGTGAAGCGCTGGTCGGCCACCGGGGTGCCGAAGTAGCAGGCCACGCCGATGGGGACGCGCATGCGCGGCGTGAGGTAGGGGAACAGCTTGCGCAGCCACGGGCCGCAGGCGAAGACGTAGGCGTCGCCTCGCACCATGGTCCCGTCCTCCAGCGTGACGCCGTCCATGCGGCCGTTGGCGATGGGGCCCGGGGTGACGCGGCTGATGATCAGGCGGGCGCCCTGGTCCTGCGCGATGGCGGCGATGGCCTGGGTGGAGGCGCGGGCGCGGGCCACGCCGGCGTCGGGCTCGTAGATGGCGGTGGTGATGTCATCCGCCTTGATGACGGGCCAGCGCTTGCGCACCTCGTCGCCGGTGAGGACCTCGTGCGGGACGTTGTTGGCGCGCCAGAGCTCCACCGTCTTGGTGAGGAAGGGCTCCTGGGTGGGGCGCAGGATGACGTCGCCGGTGGTGTAGAAGAAGCGGGTGTGAAAGCGGGGCCCCCACTCCTCGTCGAAGGCCTTCCACCGGGCGATGGCGGTGCGGGCCCACGGGGTCCAGAGGGTGCCAGCGGCGCGGTCCCCGTAGGAGGAGCGGATGCCGCGCGTCTCGTCGCCGCTGGTGGCGCGGGAGTTGGCGGCGCCGTAGGCGTCGATCATGGTGACGCGCGCGCCCTGCTGGCGCAGGTGGTAGGCGGTCCAGGCGCCCCACGCCCCGGCGCCGATGACCACCACGTGCCCGGTGTCGCGATTGCGGGCCGGGCGCCGGGGGATCCCTTGGCCCGGCGGGACGGCGGCAAAGGCGCCGCCGGCGCCGGCGGCGGAGACGCACCCGGTGGCCAGAAGGGTGCCAGCCCCGATGCTGGCGACGCGGAGGAAGTCGCGCCGGTCGAGGGGGGCGGGGGTGGGGGCGTCGGGGGAGTCGGGAACCGGCACGTCCATGGCGGCGTCTACGAAAGGGGCGGGAGGCGCGGCGTCCCGGCAGGTGGAACGCGGAGGCCGCGCTGCTGGCGAACGGTGTGCGGGCGCACCGCCGTCGGGGCTCCACGGTGCTGGCGCGGCGTGGCGGGCCCCGCGAAGATGCGGGCGGGGACGGCCGGCCGCAAATGCCCGTCGTGACCGGCATCTCCCTCCGTCCTGCGCTTGCCACCATTCGGAACCGACCACAGTTTGCACGCCATGTCGATTCGCCTTGTCGCTCCCGCCCTGCTGGCCGCCGTGGTGGCGGCCTCCGTCGCCGGCGCCGCCCGTTCGCCCGCCTCCCCCGCCGGTGCCGCCCGCGTGACGCGCGGGGACACGGTGCTGTTGTATAGCGCGGAGCAGGCCGAACGGGGCAAAGCGGCGTTTGCGCGCACGTGCAAGGAGTGCCACGAGCTGGAGGAGTTCACGGGGAACGACTTCCGCGGCAAGTGGGACACCCGGTCGGTGTGGGAGCTGTACGAGCAGATCCGCACGACCATGCCGGACGGCAACCCCGGGACGCTGCCGCGCGAGGAGTACGCCGATGTGCTGGCGCATCTCCTGGCGGGGAATGGGCTCCCCGCCGGTCCGTCGGCGCTGGTGGCTGACTCGGCGGCGTTGAGCGCGGTGCGGCTGCCGTTGCCGCCCAAGGGGCTGTAGCCGGCCGACGGCGGTTGCTTGACAGGGGCGCCGTGGCGCCGTAGGCTGGCGAGCGCTGCGGTGTCGGTCGGTCGGATGGTCCTGGTGTGCGGTTGGTCCGTGTGCGGTTGGTCCGTGTGCGGTTGGTCCGTGTGCGGTTGGTCCGTCTGCGGTTGACGGGAGCAGTTCCTTCCTGATGTCCGCGCCCTTCGGGGCGTCCCGCCTGTTTTCGGCAGCCCTTGCGCGATGCTCCGCAGCGAGGCGCCGCCGTCCCCATGGTGAACAGCTGTTGCGGGCAGGGTGCGCGTCCGGTCGCCGGCAGGGTGAGCGGGGCGCGTCCTTCCCATCGAATGGTGCACCCTCGCGTCGCATCGGCACTCCGCCGGTGGGGAGGGTGCGTCTGTGTCGGCTGCCATGCGGGCGGCCGGCGGCGATCCTGATCAGGGGAGTCACGCGATGCGACTGTCAGTTCCCAACGGGCCGAGCCGTCCCGGGGCCATGCCCCCGGCCGCCCACCACCCCGCGCGCCGGCCCTGGCGTGCGCTGCTGGCGCTGGCCGGCCTGGTTCTCGCGGCCGGCGGTGCGCGGCCGGTGGCGGCGCAGGGCACCGGCGGCACGGTCACCGGGCGGGTGACCGACGCGGCCACCGGACAGCCGATCGCGCAGGCGCGCGTGCTGGTGTCGGGGACGCAGGTGGGGGCCCTCACCGGGGACAACGGGCGGTACTCGCTGCGCGTGCCCACCACGGGGACCGTCAGCCTCGATGTGAATCGCATCGGCTACGAGGCGAAGAAGCTCACGGTGACCGTCTCGGCGAGCACGCCGGCGGTGGCCGACGTGGCGCTCACGCAGGCGGCGTTCTCGCTGGCGGCGGTGGTCACCACGGTGACCGGGCAGCAGCGGAAGGTGGAGCTGGCCAACGCCACCAGCCAGATCGCGGTGGCCGACAAGATCGCCGAGCTGCCGGTGTCCACCGTGGGGCAGCTCCTCTCCGGCCGCTCCGCCGGCGTGCAGGTGGTCTCGGCGGGCGCCACGGGCGCCGGCTCGCGCATCCGCATCCGCGGCCAGTCGTCGCTGTCGCTGTCCAACGACCCGGTCGTGATCATCGACGGCGTCCGCATGACGGCGGCCACGGGGAGCAGCTCGATCGGCGTGGGCGGCTCGGCGCCGTCGCGCCTCGACGACCTCAACCCCGAGGAAATCGAGAACATCGAGGTGATCAAGGGCCCCTCGGCGGCCACGCTGTACGGCACCGAAGCCGCCAACGGGGTGATCAACATCACCACCAAGCGCGGCAAGGCTGGCGCGACGCGCTGGAACTTCTACACCGAGAACGGGCGCATCACCGACCCCAACAGCTACCCGCTGATGTACTACGGCTGGGGGACGCAGCTCACCGGCGCCACGGCGGGGAACCGGGTGCGGTGCCCGGCCATCTCCATCGCCGCCGGCATCTGCCGCGCGGACAGCCTGCGCGTGGGGAACGCCTTCCAGATCGACAGCCTCTCGCCGGTGGATGTCGGTGGCCGCCAGCAGTACGGCATGCAGGTGTCGGGGGGCAATGACCGGGTGCAGTACTTCGTCTCGGGGGAGACCGAGGTGGAGACCGGCATCTACAAGATGCCGGAGATCGAGATCCGGCGCCTGGCGGCGGAGCGCGGGACGGCGGTGCCGTCGTCGCAGGTTCGCCCCAATGCGCTGGATCGCAACAGCCTGCGCGCCAACCTGACGGCGCAGCTGGCCTCCAACGCCACCCTGCAGATCTCCTCGGGGTTCATCAACAGCCGCCAGCGCTTGCCGCAGAACGAGGACAACGGCAACGGGCTGATGGTGGGGATGCTGGGGGGCGAGTGGCGCGAGGACCTGGTGGACGGGCGCGGGGTGAAGCTGCTGGGGTGGCGCGCCTTCCCCATGGGCGACATCCTGGCGCGCACCACGTCGCAGGCTACCAACCGGTTCATCAACAGCGCGCAGCTGCAATACAGCCCCGCCTCGTGGCTGACCACCCGCGCCACGGTGGGGGTGGACTTCGCGGCGCGCAATGACGTGGGGATCAACCTCTTCGACCAGGGGCCGCTGGGGGTGAACCGGGTGGGGCAGGTCACCTCCAACCGCACCGAGATCAACCAGCAGACGGTGGACATCGGCGGGACGGCCACGCGGCAGCTGTTCCCGTGGCTCAACTCCAAGACGTCGGTGGGGATGCAGTACATCCGCAACTACTTCGCCATCACGGGCGGGACGGGGCAGAGCCTGCCGCCGGGGGCCACCACGATCTCGGCGGCCGCCGTGCGCAACGCCTCGGAGTCGACCGACGAGAAGCGCACGCTGGGCTACTACGTCGAGCAGGTGTTCTCGGTGAACGAGAAGCTGTTCATCACCGCGGGGCTGCGGCGTGATGCCGCCAGCGCCTTCGGCAAGGACTTCCGCGCGGTGAACTACCCCAAGGTGGGCGCCTCGTGGGTGGTGTCCGACCAGGGCTTCTTCCCGGCCACCGACTGGATCTCGTCGCTGCGCCTGCGCGCCA
>JBILED010000178.1:0-5906 GCA_044352305.1 Gemmatimonas sp. | reverse complement strand
TTCGCCCCGATCTCCAAGTACGGGCGCGAGCGGGTGGCCGCCCTGGGCGACGACACCCCCATCGCCTGGGTGGGGCGCGAGGCGCGCTACGTGGAGAAGCTGGCCACCCCCGACGTGACGGTCGCCGACCTCATCGGCGACGTGGACCCCATCAAGGCGGCGCGCGGCGGCCACCAGCTGGGGGACGAGCTCACCATCCACTATGGCATGCTCCCGCGCGCCAACCGCGCGATCTTCGCCCTCAACGAGCTCCCCGACCTGGCCGGCAAGGTGCAGGTGGGGCTGTTCAACATCATGCAGGAGGGGGACATCCAGATCAAAGGCTACCCGGTGCGGCTGCCGCTGGACGTGCTCCTCTGCTTCTCGGCCAACCCCGAGGACTACACGGCGCGCGGCAAGATCATCACGCCGCTCAAGGACCGGATCGGCAGCGAGATCCAGACGCACTACCCGAGCGGGGTGGCGCTGGGGGTGGCGATCACGCGCCAGGAGGCGTGGACGGGGCGCGGGGAGGAGCGCCCGCTGCGCCTGTCGCCGCTGGTGGCGGAGGTGGTGGAGCGGGTGGCGTTCGAGGCGCGGGGCGACGCGCGGGTGGACCGGCGCAGCGGCGTCTCGCAGCGGCTCCCCATCTCCACGCTGGAGCTGGTGGTGTCGGGGGCCGAGCAGCGGGCGCTGCGGCAGGGGGATGCGGAGGTGACGCCGCGCATCGCCGACGTGTATGCGGCGCTCCCGGCGATCACCGGCAAGCTGGAGCTGGAGTACGAGGGGGAGCTGGTGGGGGGCGCGGCGATTGCGCGGGAGCTGATCCGGCGCGCGTGCGACGCCACGCTGGCGGCGCACGCCCCCGCGCTGGACGCCGAGGCGGCGGTCATCTGGTTTGACGAGGGGGCGGCGCTGCAGGTGTCCGACGACGTGTCGCCGGCGCTGGTGCGGCAGGGGTTTGCGCTGGTGCCGGGGCTGGTGGCGCAGGTGGTGGAGGCGGGGCTGGCGGGGGCCGACGATGACGCCGGCGTGGTGGTGGCGTGCGAGCTGGTGCTGGAGGCGCTGGTGGCGCGCCGCAAGCTGTCGCGCACCGAAGGGGGGCAGTATGGGCGCGCCGAGCGGGAGTCCCGGCGCCGGCCGTCGTTCTAGCGCCCCCCCGAGACGCCCATGCGCCAGCACACCTACACCAAGTTCGACCCGCGCCTCGCGGACGCCGTGGACCTCCAGGCGCTCCTTGACCAGCTCGCGGACTACCTGCTGCAGTCGGGGTTTGCCGGCGGGGGCGACCCCGGCTGGGGGCTCCCGGAGGCGGAAGGGGACCAGTCGCTGGAGGCGCTGAAGGAGGCGATCCTGCAGGCGCTCATCGAGGGGGGGCAGATCACCCCCGAGATGCTGGCGGCGCTGCGCGGCGACGGGGATGGCGTGTCGGAGGAGCAGCTGGCCGCGCTACTGGACGGGCTGGTGGAGCGGCTGGTGGAGGACGGGCTGCTGACGGTGGAGGGGGGCGCCCCGGTGGCGGGGGCGCACCAGCCGGTCACGGGGAAGGGCTCGATGGCGCAGGGGGCCGCCAAGGGGGTGCAGTTCGGGCTCACCAGCAAGGGGATCGACTTTCTGGGGTACCGGACGCTGCGGCACCTGCTGGGGTCGTTGGGGAAGGCCAGCGTGGGGGCGCACGACACGCCGCAGCTGGCCACCGGGGTGGAGGCCGACGCGGCCAGCCGCCCCTACGAGTTCGGCGACACGCTCAACCTCGACGTGCCGGGGACGCTGGCCAACGCGCTGGCGCGCACCGGCTCGCTGGAGGTGCCGCTGGACCTCGACTACCCCGACCTGCTGGTGCGGCAGGCGGAGTACCGCTCCAGCTGCGCGACGGTGCTGATGCTGGACACCTCGCACTCGATGATCCTGTACGGCGAGGACCGCTTCACGCCGGCCAAGAAGGTGGCGCTGGCGCTCACGCACCTGATCCGCACGCAGTTCCCGGGGGACACCATCCGGGTGGTGCTGTTCCACGACTCGGCGGAGGAGATCCCGCTGGGGGCGCTGGCGCGGGCGCAGGTGGGGCCGTACCACACCAACACCGCCGAGGGGCTCAAGGTGGCGCGGCGGCTGCTGCTGGCGCAGAAGAAGGACATGCGCCAGGTGATCATGATCACCGACGGGAAGCCGTCGGCGCTGACGATGCCCGACGGGCGGATCTACAAGAACTCGATGGGGCTGGACGGGTACGTGATCGCCGAGACGCTGCGCGAGGTGGCGGCGTGCCGGAAGGCGGGGATCATGATCAACACCTTCATGCTGGCGCGGGACCGGGCGCTGGTGGAGTTCGTGCGCCGGGTGAGCGAGATCAGCCGCGGGAAGGCGTACTTCACCAACACGATGAGCCTGGGGCAGTTCGTGCTGATGGACTTCCTGAAGAAGAAGGCGCGGCGGGTGGGGTGAGCGCGCCTCGGCCGCGGCCGGTCGCTACCAGCCGCCCATGCGCAGCACCATCACCGGCACGGTGCGGGCGAGGATCTTGACGTCGGTCCACAGCGACTGGCCGCGCATGTAGGCGATGTCGAAGGCGACCTTGCGGCGGACGTCGTCGATCGTCTGGTCGTAGGGGTTGCACACCTGCGCCAGCCCGGTGATGCCGGGCTTGACGCGGTGGCGCACGGGGTACTCGGGGATCTGCTCCCGGAGGCGCACCACGATGCTGGGGCGCTCGGGGCGCGGCCCCACCAGGTTCATGTCGCCGCGGAGCACGTTGAACAGCTGCGGCAGCTCATCCAGGCGCGACTGGCGGAGGAAGCGCCCCACGGGGGTGACCCGGTCGTCGTTGCGCCGCGCCCACACCGCCTGGCCGTCGGCCTCGGCGTCCACGCGCATCGAGCGGAACTTGAAGATGGTGAAGGGGGCGCCCCCCAGGTTCTCGGCGCGGCGCCCGCCCAGGGTGCTGGCCCGCCCCCAGCGGCGGTCGACCCCCACGCGCGTCTGGGCGTAGAGCACCGGCCCGCGGGAGGTGAGGCGCACCAGCAGCGCCACCAGCAGCATCACCGGGAGCGCCGCCAGCAGCAGGGCCAGCGCCAGCCCCGCGTTGAAGAGGCGGCTGGCCAGTTGCGAGCGCGACCGCGGCTCGAAGTCGTCGCCGGGGCTCCCCGCGTACGCCAGGGCGCGCACGCCGTCGTCGCCCCCGCGGAGCAGCACCGCGTTCCCGTCCGGGAACGCCTCCCCCACCGGCGTCCCGATCCCCGGGGGGCTCACGCCCACGCCGGCGGCGCGCACGGCGCGCGATGCGGCGGGAGTGGGGCGTCGGGAGGAGCGGGAGTCGAGCGGCGGCGTCACGGGATTCACGGGGAGAGGTCAGCCGTCCTGGCGGCTGTAGTACCACTGCAGGAACTGCAGGCTGGCGAAGAAGAGCGACGACACCACGAGCGCGCCCTGTATCACGACGCCGAGGTTCACGCGCCCGCGGCGCTCGGGGATGCGCACCTCGTCCCCCGACTGGATGTCCAGCTCCTCGAGGGTGCGCCCGTCCTTGACGGCCCGGCGGGTGTCCTTCTCGGTGAGCCGGAGCTTTCCGTCGCGCCGGACCTCCATCTCCGCGAGCCGCGCCTCCTGCCCCGGCCCCCCGGCCACCATCACCAGGTCGCTCAGGGGCCGGTCGGGCGGGACGTAGTAGTAGCCCGGGTTGCGCACGCTGCCGACGATGGCCACGCGGGTGAGGAGGCTGGCCCGCACGGCGTACGTGCGCAAATACCTCGCCACATGCGCCTCGAGGTGGGCGTCCAGCTCGGAGCGCAGCACGCCGGCGAGCCGGGTGTCGGGGAGCCCCCCCAGCGAGACGCGGAGGCTGTCGCGCACGGCGACGGTATCCACGCCGACACGCTCCAACCGGTAGGTGAGGACGAAGCGGTCGCCCACCTTGAAATCGCCCTGGGTCAGCCGGGCGCGGGTGGCCGCGAGCTGATCGCGCACGCGCCCGGCCCCGCCGCCACCGCGCGCCAGCTGCGCCTCCAGCGCCGCCACGCGCGCGGTGAGCTCGTCGCGGGTGGCGCGCTGCGCCCCGCCGGGGGGGACCCCGGCGCCCTCCTGCGCGCGGAGCGCCGCCGCCCCCAGCAGGAGCGCCGCGGCGCGGCGCGCGACGCGGACCGCGGAGTTCATCGCCATGCGGGTTCCCCTCCGGGAGGATCGATGCGCACCGCGGCCGCCGCGACGCGCGCGCCCGGCGCGAGGCGCGAGGACGGCGCGACGGCCGCGGCGTCCTCCTCGTCCTCGCCCTCCGGCTGGTAGTCGCGATAGTAGCTGTAGTACTCGTAGTCGCCGGTGAGCGTGATGCCGTTGACCACGGCGCCCATCACGCGCACGGGGAGCGTGTCGACCTGCGCCAGCTTGGCGGCCGCCATCTTCCGGTCGGTGGTCCCCGGGCGCATGACCAGCAGCATGTTCGCGGTGGCGGTGGCGATGGCGAAGGCGTCGAAGCCCGCGCCCAGCGGCGGCGAGTCGACGATGACCACGTCGTAGTCGCGCCCCATCTGCGCCATGAGCTGCGGGAGGCGCGGCGTGGCCAGCAGCTCGGGGGCGCGGCGCCGGCGCGCGCCGGCGGGCATGAGGGTGAGGTTGGGGTGCGCGTCGGTGGCCACCAGCACCTCCCCCAGCAGGGCGCGCCCGTCGAGGTAGTCGACCAGCCCGGGCTCGCCGGGGGTGCCGAAGGTCTCCCCCAGTTCCCCGCGGCGGATGTCGCCGTCGATGAGCAGCGTGCGCGCCCCCGACTCGGCGAACGACAGCGCCAGGTTGGAGGCGATGAGCGACTTGCCGTCGTTGGGGCCCGGGCTGGTGATGGTGACGGTGAGCGGGCGATGCGGCAGCGCGGCGTAGCGCACGTTCATGCGCACTGTGCGAAACGCCTCCACCACCTGGGCGGCCTGCGTGGCGCTGTTGCGCCCGTCGGCGGCGATCACCGGCATCACGCCCATGATGTACAGCCCCAGTTCCTCGGTCACCTGCTCCGGGTAGCGGAAGCGGCGGTCCAGGCGGTCCAGCAGGATGGCCAGCAGCACGGCGGCGCCGATCCCGGCGGCGATGGCCCCCGCGATGAGCGTGGGCGCCGTGTTGCGCGTGGGGTTGAGCGGCGCCTCCGCCTTGTCCAGCACCTGCACGTCGGGGACGGTGGAGGCGTCGGCCATCGCCGCCTCCACGGCCCGCGTGTTGAGCGACAGGTACGTCTGGCTGGCCACCTCGAGCTGGCGCTTGAGGCGCTGCTCCTCGATGGTGCGCACGGGGATGGCCCGGAGGTCGGCCCCCCGCTGCGCGATGCTGGCCCCCAGCGCCTGCTCGCGGCGGCGCAGCTGCGCCACATAGGCGCCCAGCGCGGCGGGGACCGCGGTGGTGCGCAGCGTGGCCAGCGCCGCCGCCTCCGCCTTCACCGCCGGGTATTCGTCCTGGTAGGTGTCGCGCAGCCGCCGCAGCGCGGCGTCGCGGTCGGCCTGCTCCTGCAGCACCTTGCGCAGGTCCTCCGCGGCCGGGTCGGCGCTCACGCTGGGGATGGAAAGCACCGCCTCGCGCGTGATGCCGCCGTTCTCCCCCGCCGCGCGCGCCACCGCCTCCAGCGCCTCGCGGTCGCGCCGGAAGCCGTCGGCCAGGATCTTCTCGCGGAAGTAGCTGTCGAACACCGGGTTGTTGGTCATGTCCAGCCCGGGGACGATCGCCTGCTTCTCGCTGGGCTCGGTGACCGTCTGCACGCGGAAGCGCTGCAGCGCCGCCTCGGCCTGCGCCAGCTCCTGCGAGGCGTACTCGCGCTGCCCCTCCAGGATGCGGGCCGCCTGCGACACCTTGCTCTTCTTGAGCGAGGTGGACACCGCCTCGAACTGCCGCACCCAGGCGTTGAGGGTGGCGGCGATGCGCTGGGGGTCGGCGCCCGACAGCGACATCTTGAGGAAGGC
>JBILED010000177.1:0-5929 GCA_044352305.1 Gemmatimonas sp. | reverse complement strand
GGCATGAGCAGCACGTCGTTCCCCGCCTCCAGCGCGCGCAGCGTGGCCTCCTGCATGGTGAGCGACCCCATCACGCCGTTCATGTCCAGCGCATCGGTCACCAGGATCCCCTCGAAGCGCATCTGCGTGCGCAGCAGGTCGATCATGACCGTGCGGCTCAGCGTGGCCGCGGTGTGGGTGGTGTCCAGCGCGGGGAGGTCGCCATGGAAGGTCATCATCCCGCGCAGCCCGGCGTCGATGGCCGCCTGGAACGGCGGCAGCTCCACGCTGTCCAGCCGCGCGCGCGACACGTTCACGCGCGAGAGCTCCAGGTGCGAGTTCTGCTCGGTGTCCCCGTGCCCCGGAAAGTGCTTCCCGGTGGCCAGCATGCCGTTGGCCTGGATGCCGCGCACCAGCGCGCTCCCCAGCCGCGCCACGAGCCGCGAGTCCTCGCCGATGGAGCGCGCGCTGATGACGGGGTTCTTGGGGTTGTTGTTGACATCCAGCACGGGCGCGAACGCCATGTGCACCCCCATGGCGCGCCCCTCCACCGCGGTGACCCGCCCCATGGCGTACGCCAGCGCGCTGTCGCGCGTGGCGCCCAGCGCCATCTGGTAGGGGAAGGCGGCGGCGCCGCCCAGCTCGATGGCGTTGGGGAGGAACCAGCCACCGCGAGCGCGGAACGCGGCGCCCGTCTCGAAGTCGGCGCCCACCAGCAGCGGCAGCCGCGACGCACGCTGCAGGGCATTCACCTTGGCGGCGATGTCCATGGGGCCCCCCACGGAGACGATCACGCCGCCCAACTCCAGCTCGCGCACCTGCCGCTCGCTGGCCAGGTACGACGGCGCATCCACGGGGCTGAAGTCGCCCAGCGTCCAGATCCAGATCAGCTGCCCGGCCTTCTGCCGGACCGACAGGGTGCGGAGCACGGAGTCGGCCCACTGTGCCCCCGCGGCGGACTGACCCGCGGCCGATGCGGCTGTCGACGCGGTGCCGGGGGCGGAAGGCGACGCCGCGGTGGCGGCTGTGGAAACCGGGGTGCCGGTGGAACGGCACGCGGCCGCCAGCAGCAGGCCTGCGGCAACCGGGAGAGGGAAAGTGCGCATCCTGACAATATACCGCATGGCCGGGGGGCCTTTGTTCACCCGCTGCGGCACCCGGCGGCGGGAGGTCCCGGTTACCCCCGGACCCACTGCCCCACCAGGAGGAGCACGAGGAACGCCATCACCCCGGTGGCCATCCACCCCACGGCGCGCAGGCGCCTGGGCGCCGTGAACCGCCCCATGACGGCAGGGTCGCTGACCAGCCCCATGAGCATGGCCAGGATGGGGACCGAGACCACCCCGTTGAGCACGGCGCTCCAGTACAGCGCACGCATGGCGGGAAGCCCCCCGGCATTGAGCAGCGCCCCCCCCACGGTGGCCACGACGATGATGAGGTAGAACCCGGGGGCCCCCGACCACCGATACCGCAGGCCATTGCGCCACCCGGCCGCCTCGGCCACGGCGTAGGCGGCGCTCCCGGCCAGCACGGGTACCGCCAGGAGCCCGGTGCCGATGATCCCCGCGGCGAACAGGGCAAAGGCGAGGTCGCCCGCCAGCGGGCGCAGCGCTTCGGCGGCCTGCGCGGAGGTCTCGATGTGGGAGATGCCGGCGGGGTGCAGCGAGATGGCCGTGCTGGTCATGATGACCACAGCGATGAGCGCCGAAAAGGACATGCCCACCACGGTATCAAGGCGGGTGCGGGCAAATTCCTCGGCGGCCTCGTCGGGGTGGGCCAGCAGGGAGCGGGCGCCGCGCGTGGCCATCTCCTCGGCCTCCTGCGCGGCCTGCCAGAAGAAGAGATACGGGCTGATGGTGGTGCCCAGCACCGCCACGACGGTCATGATGGCGCCGGGGCGGTCGCCGAGGGAGGGGAGCGCCATGCCGCGCAGCACGTCGCCCCAGGGGATGGGCTGCACCAGGAGCACGCCCACATAGGCGAAGAGGGCCAGGGTGAGCCACTTGAACAGCACCACCAGGCGGGCATAGGGGAGGAACACCTGGGCAGCGGCCAGCGACACGCCAATGGCGAGGGAATACCAGTAGGCGGGGCCGCCCAGGAGGAGGGCAACGGCGTCGCCCATGGCCGCGAGGTCGGCCATGATGTTGACGGTGTTGGCCACCAGGAGGAGGGAGACGGTGGCGACCAGCAGGGGGCGCGAGCGGTGCGCGCGGATGTTGGCGGCGAGCCCGCGGCCGGTAGTGCGGCCAAGTCGGGCGCTGGCCAGCTGGACGGCGATGAGGAGGGGGAGGGCGAAGACCGAAGACCACAACAGGCCGGTACCGAACTGGGCACCGGCCTGCGAGTAGGTGGCGATCCCGGAGGGATCGTCGTCGGCCGCCCCCGAGATGAGCCCCGGCCCCAGCCGCCGCAGGAGCGGGTCGTGGTGGGGCGCGGGGGGCTCGGGGGGGGTGGCGTTCAGCGGCTCACCCGCACTCGCTGAAGCCGCAGACATGGCACTTCACGCACCCTTCGGCGAACTCCAGCTGGGAGCCGCAGTCGGGGCAGGTCCCCATGAACACCTCACCGACGGGCCCACCGAAGTCCACGTGGGGCTGCTCCCCGCCGCCCATGGGGGGGCGGGTGGTGGGGATGCTGGCAACCGGCGCCGGCGCCGCCTGGCTCCCGGCGGTGAAGGCGGCGCTGCCCCCGGCGAGGAGATCCTGCTGGACCCCCTGCTTGTCCCGCCACCACTGCTCGAGGGCGATGCCGACGGCGTCGGGCATGGAGAGCACCTTGTTGGGGCCCAGCCCCACCGCGCGATCGGAGGAGATGCCGCGCAGCTGGCGGTGGATCTCCATGAGCGGGATGCCGGAGCGGAGCGCGAGCGACACCAGGCGGCCGATCGCCTCGGCGTCGGCCATGGCGGAGCCGCCGGCCTTCCCCAGGTTGAGGAACAGCTCGAAGGGCTGCCCCTTCTCATCCTCGGTGATGTTGACGAAGAGCGTGCCGAGGGGGGTGTCCTTGCGGATGGTGGTGCCGCGCATGACCTCGGGGCGGGCGCGCTTGGCGCGCCGCGAGGCGCTCTCCGCCTCGGCGCTGAACAGCGCCTTGCGGGTGCGCTCCAGCTCGTTCTGCAGCTCGGCGATCGTCCCCTGCAGCTCCCCCACCTCGCGGCGGAGGGCGGCGTCTCCCTTGTCGCTCTTGGCGCCCTCAACGGCCGGGGCCCCCTCGGCCCCCTTGGACTCGTCGCGCTTGGCGGCGGCGTCCTGCGTGGCGCCGGTGCTGAGCACCTGCCCGTCGCGGGACCCGTCGCGGTACACCGTCACCCCCTTGCACTTCATCTCGTACGCCAGCTCGTAGATCGCGCGGACGTCGTCGACGGTGGCGGCGTGCGAGAAGTTGGTGGTCTTGGAGATGGCCGAGTCGCAGTGGGCCTGGAAGGCCGCCTGCATGCGGATGTGGTACTCGGGGGAGATGGTGTTGGCGGTGTTGAACACCGCCTGCCACCGCGCCGGCACCTCCGGGTGATTCACCGTCCCCGTCTTGGCGATGCGCTCCATGAGGGCGTCGCTGTACCACCCCTCCTGCTTGGCGATGGCCACGAAGTCCTCGTTGACGTCGGGCATCATGACGCCGGCCTGGTTGCGCATGAAGGCGACCGCGAACAGCGGCTCCAGCCCCGACGAGCAGCCGGCGATGATGGAGATCGTGCCGGTGGGCGCCACCGTGGTGACGTTGCAGTTGCGCAGCAGCTGCATCGGGCGGATGCGCGCGCCGCGCTCGTCGCGCGCGCAGGTCTCGTCCGGCCCCCAGATGGACTGCGCCCACTCGGGGAACGCGCCGCGCTCCTTGGCCAGCCGCTCGCTCTCCTTCTTCCCCTCGGTGTCCACGAACGCCATCACGCGGCGCCCCATCTCCACCCCTTCCGGGCTGTCGTACGGGATCCCCAGGCGCACCAGCATGTCCGCGAAGCCCATCACCCCCAACCCGATCCGGCGGATGCGCTTGGACAGGGCGTCGATCTCGGGGAGCGGGTACTTGTTGACGTCGATGATGTTGTCGAGGAAGTGCGTGCTGAGCGCGATGTCCGACCGGAACGCCTCCCAGTCCATCACGCCGTTGCGCACGTAGTGACCGCAGTTGATGGAGCCGAGGTTGCACACGTCGTACGGGAGCAGGGGCTGCTCGCCGCACGGGTTGGTGGCCTCGTAGCGCCCCAGGTGCGGGACCGGGTTGTAGCGGTTGGCCTCGTCGATGAAGAACACCCCGGGCTCGCCGGTGCGCCACGCGCCGAGGATCATCTTGTCCCACACCGCCCGCGCGCGCTGCCGCCCCACCACCTGCCCCGACACCGGGTCCACCAGGTCATACTCGCCGTCGGCCTTCACCGCGTCCATGAACGCCGTGGTGATCCCCACCGAGATGTTGAAGTTCGTGATCTTGGTGAGGTCCTCCTTGCACGCGATGAACTCCACCACGTCCGGGTGGTCCACCCGCAGGATCCCCATGTTCGCCCCGCGCCGCGTCCCCCCCTGCTTCACGGCGTCCGTGGACGAATCGTACAGCTCCATGAACGACACCGGCCCCGACGCCACCCCCGTGGTGGAGCGCACCATCGCCCCCCGCGCCCGCAGCCGCGAGAAGGAGAACCCCGTCCCGCCGCCGCTCTGGTGGATGAGCGCCATGGAGCGGAGGGTGTCGTAGATGCCGCTCTGCCCGTTGCTGAGCGCATCGTCCACCGGCAGCACGAAGCACGCCGACAGCTGCCCCAACGGACGCCCGGCGTTCATCAGCGTGGGCGAGTTGGGCTCGAAACGGCGCTGCGTCATGAGGAAGTAGAACTCCTCCGCCACCGCCTGCACCGCCCCGTCGCTGGCGCCGTACCGACGGTCAGCCTCGGCCACCGTGGCCGCCACGCGCCAGAACATGTCCTCCGGACGCTCCACCGGCTTCCCCGCCGCGTCCTTCACCAGGTACCGCTTCTCGAGCACGGTCCGGGCATTCGCGGTCAGCGTGACCAGGCCTTCGGGGGGGGTGGACGACACGGGCATGCGCAAACACTCCGAACTGAGGGGGGGATACCGGAACCGCTTCAACGCCACGGATCCGTGTTTGGATCCGACCTGGCGACATACCCGACACACTGGGGAAACGGGGGCGCAAGGTGCGGCCGTTCGTGAAGCCGCGCAAGTGCGCAGGTAACCGCTTGACAGCGAACCGGTTGCGCCGGGTGCATCACGGATCTGCCACATCCCCCCAGTTGTCCACTCCGCCTCACGGGCCCGTTTGTCACACCACAGGCCCCGCACCACGCGCGCGCTCCCACACGCCAAACCGCTCAGTGTCGCGATGGCAAACGCGCGCTAACCGATTACCCAAAAACACGTTGAGTGACTGACACCGGCGCCGGGCTCGCCACTGTCCGCGCACCAACCGCACAGGCGAACTCTGGAAAGCACGTGACGCCACGACCCGGCCTGACGCCCCGCCTTGCCTGCTCCCACATGGCCCGTGCGCCATGTGTGCACGGTTGCCTGCATTCACGATCCGTGCCGCGCTCCAGCCCGCACCCGCCCCCCGCCCCACGCCGCCCCACGCCGCCCCACGCCCCCGCACCGCGGCCGCGTCGGCCCTCCCCCGCAGCCCCCGGGCGGCACCCCCGCAGCCGCAGCGCCGCCACCCTGCGGTCGCGTCGGCGCCGCGCCCCCCCCTTCAGCGCCCCCACTCGCGGAAAAACGCCTCCACCCCGTCCACGATGGCCTCCGCGTAGCGCCGCTGGAACGCCGGATCGCGCATCGCCGCCTCCTGCTCGGGGAGCATCAGGTACAGCCCCTCGGTCAGCGCCGAGGGATACCAGCTGGGGCGGGCCACCGCGAGGTTCTGGTAGTGCACCCCCAGGTCGCGCAACCCGAAACGCGCCACCATGGCCCGCTGCAGGTGGCGCGCGAGCGGCTCGCTGGGCTGG
>JBILED010000041.1:0-17946 GCA_044352305.1 Gemmatimonas sp. | reverse complement strand
GCCCGGCGGGGGATGCGGCAGGCGGAGGTGAGCGCCAGCGACGCGGTGGCGCGGGTGATGGCCGAGAACGCCGTGATCGCCACCCAGGCCCGGCTGGAGGCCGCCCTGCGTGCGGCGCGGGACAGCGCGACGGAGGATGCCGTCCTCGACGCGGCCACCTGGGGAAGCGCGCACGGAGCGGGCGCCCCGTTCCTGGCGGACAGCCTGTCGGGAGGAGGATTCGCCGCGGTGGTGGTGGACGTGAGCGCCCGGCTGGACGTGAACCGCGCGGGTGCCGACGGGCTGATGCGCCTGTTCCAGAGCGTCGCCCCCCCGAGCGAGGCGGCACGCGTGGCGCGGGCCATCGCCGCCCGGGTGGAGGGGGCGCCGGGACCGGAGGCCGATGCGCCGTCTCCCGAGGCGCCGACCTGGGTGCGTGACTCGCTGACGGCCACCCTGCTCGGCCGTCCGTTGCCGCCGCGGCGGTGGCGTCCCTTCGAGACGCTGGACGCGCTGCAGGCGCTCCCCGAGGTGGCCGCCGCCCCGTGGCTGGCCGCCGTGGCGGAGGAGCTGACGGTGGACGGGGACGGGCGCATCAACCGACGCCGTGCCTCGGCACGGGTGCTGGCCGCGGCGTCCGGCACGCTGGTGGACCGCCCCGCGCGCCTGCTGGTGATTGGACGCGGATGGGCCACCGGACGCGGGCTCACGCGGGAAATCCAGGCCGTGTACGACGTGGCGCCGCCCGCCTTGCGGCTGGTGACCTGGCGGGAGCAGCCACGATGAGCCGGCGCGTGGTCCTCGTGCTGGAGCCGGAGGCCCTCACGGTATTCGGGGTGCCCGGCGTGCCACGGGTGCCGGTGACGCTGGGCCACCCGGCGCAGGGGGCGGCGCGCGTGCGCGAGGTGCTGCCTCGCGGGGTGCAGGGCGTGCTGGTGGTGGGGGTGGGGCTGCTGGAGGTTGCCGAACCCACGCTGCCACCGGTCCCTCCCGCGCTGCGCTTGCCGCTGCTGCGTCGCGAAAGCGACCGATTCCTCCCGCTGGCCAGTGGTGCGGCCGTGGCGGCGGAGGGCCCCCTGGCCTTGGGGATGGACGGGGGGCTGCTGGAACGCTGGGTGGAGGCATTGGATCCGGTGGTCCCCTTGCTGGGCGTGGTCACCCTGCCGCAATGTGCCGCCTGGGCCGGGATGGACGGCACGTGGCGCTGTGCCGCCGCCCCGGGCGAGGTTGGGGAGATCACCGTGGAGGGCGGCGCCTTGGTGGGGGTGCGGCGGCGGCGGGAGGGCGGCGCATCGGCACCGCCCGAGCGACCGGCCCTGCCGATGGCCACCGCGGCTGGGGTGATGGGCCTGGGGGGGCCACCGGCGCTGGACGACCAGCTGCTGACCCCTGCCCTGCACGACCGACTGGCCCGGCGGCGACGCCAAGGGTGGTGGCGCAGCAGTGCGCTGGTGGCCTGCGGCGCGGCGGTGCTGGCGGCCGGCTATGACCGGCACCAGACGCGGGCGCTGGCCCGCCTGGAGGCCCGGGAACAGGCCTTGCTGGCCATGCTGGAACCGGCGCGCGCCGCGCGGGCCCGATTGGAGCGGGCGCGGCTGGAGCTGACGCAGTTGGGGAGCCTGGCCGAGGCCGCAGGGGCGGCCACGGCGCCGCTCCCGCTGCTGGCCGCGCTGGGCACGCTCCTGCCAGGCGATGCGGTGGTGGATCGGCTGGCATGGGACGGCATCGCGTGGCGCCTGGATGGCAGCGCGCGCGACGCGGCCGCCCTGGTCCCTCGGCTGGCGGCCGACCCGCGCCTGCGCGAGGTGCGTTCCGCCGGCCCCAGCCAACAGTTCACCGAGGGCGGGGTGGTGCGTCGCTCCTTTGCCATCACGCTGCGGACCGCGGATTCCGTGGCGGACGGCGGCTCCGGTCGCCCGGGGGAGCGGCCATGACGCTATCCGCGAGGGAGTGGCGCACGGTGCGGGGAGGGGTGCTGGTCCTCGGGCTGGGGCTGCTGGCCGGTCGCGGGGGGGTGCCGCTGGTGGACCGATGGCAGCGACAAGGGGCGCGGTTGGCCGCCGTGCGGCACCGCGTGGCGATGGCGGAGGGGGTGCTGGCGCAGCAGGACACGGTGGAGGCGCTGGCCTCGGTGCTGGAGCGGCGGTTGGCGGAGGCGCCACGGCGGTTGCTGACCGGCGGCACGACGGCCGTGGCGGCCAGCGTGCTGGAGGGGATGCTGCAGGGGGCCGTGGACGGCGCCGGCGCCCAGCTGCAACAGCTGGCGGTCGAGCCGGCCCCGGCCGAGGCCGCGGCCGGGGAGGCGCTGCCTACGGTGCAGGCGACGCTGGCGGCGCTGGGCGATGTGGAGGGGCTGGCCCGGTTGCTGGCGCAGCTGGGGGATGGCCCCCGTCCGGTGCGGGTGGAGCGGGTGACGGTGCAGCGCAATCCCGGGCTGCGCGGGGCGCCCGACGTGCTGCAATGGACGCTGGTGGTGCGGGCCCCGGTGGTGTTGCGGTGAGCCGCCCGCGCGTCCGGCGCCGCCGCGTGCGGCTGCAACCGAAAGTCGTGGCCTGGGGCGCGCTGGCGCTGGCCTTGGGAGGTGTGGTCGCGGCCCTCTGGCCGGTGCCTTCGACCGTGCCTGCGACGGCGCCGCGTGTGGAGCCCCTGCCCCCGGAGGCGCCATCGCGTGCGGGGGGAGCCGAGGCCGTGGATTCGGCGGTGGCCCGGATGGTCCGGCACAACCTGTTCAGCGCGCGGCGCCGTGCTCCGCTGGTGCGGTACCGTGACCCGCTCGCCTCGCCTCTTCCCGAGGACCCGGTGATGGCCGAGGCTGCCCAAGCGGGTGCTGGCATGTCGGCGGAGTGGCCGCGCCTGTTGGGGGTGGCCCGGATTGACGCGCAGTGGCAGGCGCTGGTGCAGTGGGCGCCGGAGCACCCGGCTGGGTGGTGCGCGGTGGCGGTGCGTTGTGCGGATGGCGCCGCCGCGGGGACCGCGCCCGGGGGGACCGCACGGGACCGGGGGGGGCGGGTGCGCGCCATTGCCCCGGACGCCGTGGTGTTGGTGGTGGACGGCCGGGAGCGCACCCTGCGCCTCGCGCCGAGCCGGTCGGCCGATTCCTTGTCGAGGATGCCGTGACACGCAAGAGACGGGTGAGCCCCGGAGTGTGCGGGGTGGTGGCGGGCGCGCTGCTGATGGGGCCCGCGGTCCTGGTGGCCGCGCAGGGCGCGGTGCCAGGGGGCGCTCGGCAGCCGCGCGCGGCGGCGGGGACGACCGTGGCGTTCGCCGATGCCCCGCTGGCGGAGGTCATCCGCGGGCTGGCCGACCTGCTGGGACGCGCGGTGGTGCTGGGGGACGTCCCCGACGTGAGAGTGACGGTGCGGACCCCCGGGGCGCTGGATCGGACCGGGGTGGAACAGCTGCTGGAATCGCTGCTGGAGACCCACGGGTTGATGCTGGTGGGGAGCGGCGCGATTGCGCAGGTGCTGCCGACGGAGCGGGCGCTGGCCGGGGGCGGCGTGACGGTGAGCGGCCCGTTCCCGGATCCCGCGCCCCTGGGGTTGGTGTCGTACCTGGTCCCCCTCAAGGGGGTGCGGGCCGAGGAAGGCGCCGACGCGGTGCGGGCGCTGCTGGGGAAAGGGGGCCGGGTGGAGGTGGTCCCCCGGGCCAATGCCGTGCTGCTGGTGGACCGGGGACGGCAGGTGGGGCGCGCGGTGGCGCTGCTGCAGGCGCTGGACGCGGCCCCCGCCGGGGAAGCGGGGCTGCAGAGCTATGTGGTGAACCTCAAGTACGCCAACGCCGAGGATCTGGCGGCGGCGCTGGGTCAGGCCTTCGGCATTCCGGTGGCGGGAGGCGGGGCGGTGTCGTTGGCCGATCGCGCGCTGTCGCGGGCGCTGGACGGGTTTCGGCAGCGCGAAGGGGAACTGTTCCGCACCCGGTCGGCCGCCATGGGGCCGCCCGCCGCGGCCGCCGAGGGCGCGCGGGACTCGGTCCCCGGGGCGCTGGTGGGGCGCACGACCATCGTCCCCAATGTGCCCACCAATGCGCTGCTCATCCGCACGGCCCCGGCCAACTTCCCGCTGCTCCGTGAAACCATTGCCGCGCTGGACATGCGGCCGGCGCAGGTGCTGTTCGAGGTGACCATCGCGGAGATTGCGTTGGGGCGCGGGTTCGAGTTCGGGGTGGACTGGGCGGCGGTCAATCGCGGCGGCGACGTGGACTTCGCCTTCGGCAACCCGGAGATGCCCGACACGGGGTCGGCCTCGGGGTTGCTGCGGCTGGTGTACCTCGACGGCACCGGGGTGCGGTCGCTGCTGCGGACGCTGGCGTCGACCAGCACGGTGCGCGTGCTCTCCACCCCGGAGATCCTGGCGACCAACAACCGGGAGGCGTCGTTCCTGGTGGGGAACAAGGTCCCCTTCATCGCCTCCACGCGGCTGGGGAACGACGTGTCCATCGACCGGGCGGTGCAGTACCAGGACGTGGGCACCAAGCTGTCGCTGCTCCCCACGATCAACGACGACGGGTACGTGTCGGTGCAGCTGCTGCAGGAGGTGAGCTCGCTCACCCCGCAGACGGTGGCGGCGGCGCTGAGCGCGCCGGTGATCTCCACGCGCGAGGCGTCCACACGGGTGCTGCTGCGCGACGGCCAGACGGTGGTGATCGCGGGGCTCATCGGCGAATCACGGCAGGAGCTCACGCAGGGGCTGCCGTTGCTGCGCGACCTGCCGCTGCTGGGGGCGCTGTTCCGGCGCCAGGTGACGACCCGCCAACGCACGGAGCTGGCGATCTTCATGACGCCGTACGTGGTGCGGGACGACCGCGAGGCCGACGCGATCCGGGAGCGGGTGCGGGCGCGAATGGAGCGGGGGCAGCCGGACGCCCTGTCGGGGACCGTGGTGTCCCCCGCGCGCCGTCCACCGGCCTTCTGAGCCGGGTGGCGTCGGTGCCTGAATCGACCGCCTCGTGGGCGGCGGCGTCCGGCGATCCGCTGGCGGCCGGGACCCTGCTGCGCCAGGCGGCGGCGGCCCCGCTGGCAGCCCGCTTCCCGCGCCGCTGGCTGGAGGAACAGGCCGTACTTCCCCTGTCCTGCGTGGACGGGGTGGCGGTGGTGGCGGCCGATGGGGCGCTGCCGGAGGCGGTGCTGGATGCGCTGGAGCGCGCCCTGGCCGCCGCGGTGATCGTGGTGCCGCATTCGGCGGGGGCCATTCGGGCGGCGCTGGTGTCGGGTGCGGTGCGGACGGAGTCCGACACCCTGGAGGACGCGGGGCGCGCGACGGCGGGCGATGCGGTGGAGTCGGTGGACGACCTGCGGGCACTGGCCGCCCGCGAGCCGGTGGTGCAGGTGGTCAACGGCCTGCTGGCGGAGGCGGTGCGCATGGGCGCCAGCGACCTGCACTTGGAGAGCGCCGTGGACGGCGTGCGGGTGCGGGTGCGTCTGGACGGCGTCCTGCATGACCTGCAGCAGCTGGGACCGGAGTTCCGGCCGGCGGTGTTCTCTCGGCTCAAGGTGCTGGCGGGGATGGACATCGCCGAGCGGCGGGTGCCGCAGGATGGCCGGGCCCGGATCCGGGTGGCGGAGCGGGAGGTGGACCTGCGCGTGGCCACGTTGCCCGCCCTGCATGGGGAGAGCCTGGTGGTGCGCCTGCTGGACGGCGGCGGCGGTGGGGCGGCCGACGTGCCCCTGGAAGGGTTGGGGCTGGGCGATGCCACGGTGCGCGGCGTGCGGCGCCTGGTGGCCCAGGCCAGCGGGCTGGTGCTGGTGAGCGGTCCCACGGGCTCGGGGAAGACCACCACGCTGCACGCGGCGGTGCGGGCCCGCCGGTCCGCCGCCGAGAAGGTGGTGACGGTGGAGGACCCGGTGGAGTACCGGCTGGACGGGGTCGTGCAGCTGCCGGTCAACCCGCGCGCCGGCTTCGGCTTTGCCAATGCGCTGCGGGCGATTTTGCGGCACGACCCGGACGTGATCCTGGTGGGGGAGCTGCGCGACGCCGAGACGGCCGCCTTGGCGGTGCAGGCGGCACTGACGGGGCACCTGGTCCTGAGCACGGTGCACACGGTGGACGCCACGGCGGCGCTGACCCGGCTGGCGGACATGGGGGTGGCGCCGTACCTGCTGGCGGCCACGGTGCGCGGCGTCTTGGCGCAGCGGCTGGTGCGCTGCGTGTGCCGGGGGTGCGCGGTGCCGCGCGCACCCTCGCCCGAGGAGACGGCGCTGCTGGGCGCGGCGGGCGCGGAAGCGGTGGACGCGGTGTGGGAGGGTGCCGGGTGCGCGGCCTGCGCCGGAACCGGCTACCGCGGGCGGGCGGCGGTCGGCGAGCTGCTGGTCCCTGACGAGGCGCTCCGCGGCGCCTTTGTGGGCGGGGCGTCGCTGGCCGTCCTCCGGCGGCAGGTTCGGGCGCTCGGGGTCCCGTCGTTGCGGGACGACGGCCTGCGGCTGGTGCGGGACGGGCGGACCAGCGTGGCCGAGCTGTGGCGCGTGATCGGTGACGAGGAAGCGGGGTGACCATCGGCGACAGGGGGGCGGGATTGCCGCGCTGGCGCTACCGCGTGGCGTCGGCGGGGGGGGCGGTGCGCGACGGCGAACTGGAGGCGGCCACGGAGGCGGCCGCCTTGGCGGCGCTCCGCCGCGACGGCGGGTGGGTGGTGGCGCTGACGCCCGTGGCGTCGGGGGCCCGTCGCGGCCTCCCGAGCGGGGGGCGGGGAGCGCCGTCGCTGGCCACGGCCACCCGCAGCGTGGCCACGCTGACGGAGGCGGGGGTGCCCGTGGACCGGGCGCTGGCCACGGTGGCGGCCCTGGCGCCTGGGAGCCGGTGGTGCACCGCATATGGGGCCATGGCTGATCGGGTCCGCGGGGGGAGCAGCGCGGCCGACGCGGCCGCACGTGTGGACGCGTTGCCGCGCCACTTCGGTCCCATGCTGGCGGCGGCCGAGGCCAGCGGCACCTTGCCCGCCACGATGGCGCTATTGGCCGAACAGGCCGAGCAGGCGGAGGCGCTGCGGCAGCGGTTGCGCGGCGCGCTGGCGTACCCGGCCGTGCTGGCGGCGTCCACCGTGACGGGCGTGGCGGTGGTCCTGCTGGTGGTGGTGCCGCGCCTGGCGGCGCTGGTGGCGGAGAGTGGGGCCGCGGTGCCCTGGGGCACCCGCCTGCTGCTGGGGGTGGCCACGGCGCTGCGCCTGGGGGGGCCGTGGCTGCTGCTGGCAGGCGGTGGCCTTGGCGTGTGGGGGGGGCGGCGGCTGCAGACGCCGGTGGGGCGTCGCACGGTGGCCCGATGGGCGCGCCGCCTGCCTGTGATCGGGCAGGTGCTGCGTCAACTTCGGGCGGCCCGCTACATGGGCACGCTGGCCACCGCGCTGGAGGCAGGGGTGGCGCTGGTGTCGGCCATGGCGCTGGCCCGCGCCGTGGCCGATCCCGAGGCCGGGGCGCCTGGGGGCGCCGGGGCTGCTGGCGATGACGAAGGGCTGGTCCGCGCCGAGCAGGCGGTGCGGCGAGGGGCAGGGTTGGCGGAGGCCTTGGCGCCCGTACTCCCCCCGGTGGCGACGCAGCTGCTGGCGGCGGGAGAGGGGACCGGCGCACTCCCCGCCATGGCCCGGCGGGCCGCGCGCACTCTGGCCGCCGATGCCGAGGCGGCGCTGGAGCAAGGGGTGGCCCTGCTCTCCCCGGCGCTCGTCGTGGGGTTCGGGGTGGTGGTGGGCGGGGTGGCGCTGGCCCTGCTGCAGGCGATCTATGGACTGAATGTTGCCGGGCCGTGAGGGCAGGCGGGTGCCGTGGCCGCTCGGCACGGGCGTCACGGCTGTGGTCTCCGCTGCCACACCCTGCGCGTATGGGCGCTCGGGGAACCGGCATTCCAAGGGCAAGCATTGACAGCGGCGGCGGCTGGGCGGAGGATTACGGGGAGCACGCCGGGCCGTCTCCCGCACTGGTGTCTTGGCCGTTGGTCCCCCCTTCCCCCAAACGCAGCCATGTCGTCCCCTGTTGAAGGCCACACGGGTGGGTCCGGTGACCAGGGAGCGCCGTCCCCGACCGTCACGCGTCGCCGCCTGTTGACGGCGGGGGCTGCGGCGGCCGCGGTGCCCGTGCTGGGCGCCGTTGCGGCACGCACCGCCGGGGCCCAGCCACCGCGTCGACGCGGGCCAGCCCCCTTTCCGGGTGGCGGGGCGGAGGGACGCCTGGATCCCGCCGCCGAATGGCGCGATCCGGTGCTGCGGCTGGTGCGACGGATCACCATGGGGCTCAACCCCGACGAGGTGGCGCTGGCCCGCCGGCTGGGGTACGCAGGGTACCTCAATCACCACCTGAACGTTGCGGCCCTGGACGACAGCGCGGTGGAGACGCTGGTGGCGACGCGGTTGCCGCTCACGCAGGCCACCCCGGCGGCGCTGGCGTCTACGCCGCAGACGGACCGCAATGAGATCGACAGCCAGCTGGCCGACGCCTCCTGGTACCGTGCCGCCTTTTCGCGCGCCCAGCTGCGCGAGCGGCTGGTGGAATTCTGGACCGACCACTTCACGATCAGCATCACCAAGGTCGGCTACCTCAAGCTGGTGGACGACCGGGACGTGATCCGTCCCAATGCGCTGGGGAGCTTCCCCGCCCTGCTGCGCGCCACGGCGCACAGCGGCGCCATGCTGGTGTACCTGGACCAGAACCGGAGCGCGGTGCCCACTCCCAACCAGAACTATGCGCGGGAGATCATGGAGCTCCACACGCTGGGGGTGGACGGGGGGTATTCCCAGGGGGATGTGGCGGAGCTGTCGCGGATCCTGACCGGATGGAGCACGACGGGCCCGGGCACCTTCTCCTTCAACCGCAACATCCACGACCGGAACGCGAAAACGTTCCTGGGGCGCAGCTTCCCGGCGATGGCGGCCACGGCCTCGACGGATGCCATGAAGGGGGAAGGCGACGCGGCCATCCAGATGCTGGTGGAGCACCCCAGCACGGCGCGGTACGTGTCGTGGAAGCTGGCGCGGTGGCTGCTGGCGTACGATCCGCCGGAGGCGGTGGTGGCCGCGTCTGCCGCCGCCTACACCGCGACCGGCGGGAGCATCGCGGCAATGGTGCGCGTGATTCTCGCCTCGTCCGCGCTGGCGGCCGCCCCGGCCAAGTACAAGCGCCCCTTCCACCTGGCCATCTCCGCCCTGCGCGGGCTGGGGATGGATGCCGCCACCGTGGCCAACATCCGCGCCGTGCGGACCACCGCCGACAGCATGGGGATGCCCTTGTTCCGGTGGGAGCAGCCCAACGGCTACCCGGACGACGTGGACTGGTGGAGCGGGCTGGTGATGACGCGCTGGGCCTATGTGCAGTACCTGGCGGGGCTCACCAGCACGACCGTGGCCCGCACCGACACGGCGCGCTTCCGCATGCCGGACACGCCGGACGGCGTGGTGGCGCAGATCGGGGCGCGCCTGTACGGCGGGGAGCTGCCGGCGCGCCTGCGGACGCAGTTGATGGGCTACCTGCGCGGCGGCACCTACTCGGACACGCGCGTGCGCGAGACCCTGGCGCTCGCGCTGGGCGCGCAGGAGTTCCAGTGGTACTGACGGGTCACAGGGCCCTGACGGCTCCCCGGAGGACACATGGCTGACGGACACGACGACCACGGGTGCGCGGAGTACGCGGCCCTCACGCGACGGGACCTGCTGTTCGCCGCGGGGGGGCTGGGGTTCTCCGCCTTGCTGCCGGCCTGGCTGCCGCAGGTGGTGCTGGCGCAGTCCGCCAACAGCACGCGCGACATCATCGTGTCGGTGTTCCTCAGCGGGGGCACCGATGGGCTCTCCATGGTGGCCCCCTTCGGCGACCCCGACTACTACACCGGTCGGCCCAACATCGCGATTCCCCGCCCCGACGCGGCGGGCACGGGGCCCAGGCTCACCGCGCTGGACAACTTCTTTGGCTTCTCCCCCGGCATGGCGCCGCTGTTTCCCGCGTACCAGGCGGGCGACCTGCTGGTGGCGCACGCCACCGGGTCGGTGAACACCTCGCGGTCGCACTTTGATGCGCAGCGGTACATGGAGACGGGGAAGCCCGCCGACCCGCGGCTGCTGGGCGGCTGGCTGGGGCGGCACCTGGCCACCAGCCCGCCGCTCCGCTCCGATGCCCCACTGCGCGCCCTGGGGCTCACCTCCGGGCTGCCGCGCACGCTGGCCGGCGGTCCCAAGGCGCTCCCCATCCCCAACCCCGCCAACTTCACCGTGGGCGGCAGCGGCACCACCGCCCCGCAGCGCACGCAGTGGCTGGCCGAGAACTACCGGGACGCGCTCGATCCGCTGGCCGCCAACGCGCTGGATGCCACCAACACGGTGGCGCTGCTGCAGCGCGTCAACTTCACCGGCTACGCGCCCGCCAACGGCGCACAGTATCCCACGTCGTCGTTCGGCAACGCGCTGCGCTCCGCCGCCGCGCTCATCAAGGCCGATGTGGGGGTGGAGGCGATCCACGCCTTCAATGGCGGCTGGGACACGCACGTGAATCAGGGGAACCTGGAGACGCTCGACGGCGGCGGCATGCACACCCGCATGCTGGACCTGTCGCGTTCGCTCGCGGCGTTCTACGCCGACGTGATCCAGGGGAACACCCCCCATGGCGTGACGGTGGTGGTGGTGTCCGAGTTCGGGCGCAACGCCCGGGAGAACGGCAACCGCGGCACCGACCACGGGCGCGGCAACGTGGCCTACTTCATGGGCAAGAAGATCGCCGGGGGGCGGGTGCTCACGAACGGCTGGCCCGGGCTGGCGCGGGAAAACCTGGAGGCGGGGCAGGACCTGCGCGTCACATTGGACCACCGCGACTTGCTGGCGGAAATCGTGCAGGCGCGCCTGGGCAACCCCAACCTCGGCGCCATCTTCCCCGACTTCACCCCGCGCCTCCGCGGCATCACGCGCCCCTGACGGGGGGCGCCTCCCGGGGCGCGGGGGGCCCGTCGCGCCCCGGGGCTACGGGGAGACGATGATCGTCCCGTCCATCCCGGGGTGCAGGGTGCAGGTGTAGGGATAGACGCCCGGGGTGGGAAACGTGCGCGTGACCACCGTGCTGGAGATCACGGCGATGTCGGCTGGCGATCCCGGAAAGCGCGGCGTCCAGATCACGTTGTGCGGGAGCGCCGGAAACACGAACCGTACCGCCCCCCCCACCTTGACGACGGATTCGAAGGGGCTGAAGGTGAGCCCCGGCATGAACACGTCGGCGCTGGCGGGCGCGTCGGCGATGGGGGCCACCGTCACCGTCGCGGTGGCCGTGCGCTGCTGGGCCCCGTCCTGCACGGCCACCTGCACGGTGGCCATGCCCACCCCGATGGCGCGCACGACCCCGGTCGCCGTTACCGACGCCAGGGTCGGGGTGGCGGTGGTCCAGGTCACGGGACGGGTGCCCAGCGCCACGGCTCCGCCCAGAAGGTCGCGCCCCGTCACGCGGGCCTGCGTGTACATGCCGAGCAGGAGCGCCGCATCGTCGATCGTGACCTGCACCGTGGCCAGCACGCCGGCGCCCGACGTGACCGTCACGGCATAGCGGCCCGTCACCCCGTTCGCCGTCGCCCGGATTTCCGTGGTCCCGGCCGCCACGCCGGTCACCACGCCGCTACCGTCCACCGACGCCACCGACGGGGCGGCGCTGCTCCACGCCACGGCCGCGCCCGATACCGTCTGGCCGGCGGCGGTCTTGGGGGTGGCGGTCAACTGCACGGTCTGCCCAGGGGCCAGGGTGGCGGTAGCCCCCGTCACCTCCACGAGCGCCACCACCGGTGGTGGCGGCGCGGCCGGGCCCCCGTCGCCCCCCCCGCACGCCCCCAGCAGCAACGAGAAGGCCGCCCAAATGGCGCGGCGGGGCTTCGGGGACCAGTGGCGGCAGGACACGGCGGCTCCAGGCGTTGAAAGAAACATGGGACCCCATCGCGGGCACCCGCAGGCTAGGACGATGCAGCCCGGAGGGCCGTTGCGGGAGCGGCGGCACGCCAGGGCGCCGGTTCGCCCGTGCTGCGCCCATGTTGCGTCCATCGGGAGGGGGCGGCTAGGCTGTAGGCCATGCGGATGCGTTCTTGGCGTGGCGTGGTCGGGGTGGTCGGGCTCCTGAGTACGATGGCGTGCGCGGATGAGGCCTCCCCCCCAGCCCCAGTGGCTCCAAGTGGTCCCAGCCCCGCCGTGCTGGGGGTCGCGCCGGTGACGGCGTTCCTGCAACCTGGGCAGGAACTCCCGCTGGACGCGCAGGTGCGCGACAGCACCGGCGTGCTGCTCCCGGCGGCAGTGCTGACCTGGCGCTCCGATGCGCCGACCGTGGCCACGGTCGACGCACGAGGGACCGTGCGCGCCGTGGCGCCGGGCGTGGCGCGGCTCACGGTGTCGGTGGTCGGGAGCGCCCCGCCGCTCAGCGCACAGGTGACCCTCGGCGTGACCGCCCGCGCCCCCGGCATCCAGCAGTGGCGCAGTGTGCGCGATGGCGTGACGGACGTCACCCTGCTGGGGATCTGGGACGATGGGGCGGGCACCACCTATGTCGTGGGGCAGGACGGGACGGTGCTGCGTGCCCGGGATGGCGGCGCGTGGGAACGGGTGCCCGTGCCCACGTCGGAGACGCTGGTGGGGATCTGGGGGGCGTCGCCCGTGGACATCTGGATCGTGGGAACCGGGGGCGTCATCCTGCGCGGGGACGGATCACGGTTCGCGACGGTGGCCAGCGGCACCGACGTGAGCCTGCTGGAGGTGTGGGGGCTGTCCGCCACCTCGGTGTGGGCGGTGGGGGACCGCGGCGTCATCTTGCATTGGAATGGCGCCGCGTGGACTCCGCAGCCGTCATCGGTGAGTGACGACCTGTGGGGAATCTGGGCCGCAAACGAGAGTGCGGTGTTCGTCGTGGGGAACAACGGGGTCGTGTTGCGCTACGACGGCCTCCGGTGGCGCCGCCAGGAGGTCCCGGTGCAGGCGGCGCTGTTCGACGTGTGGGGGACCAGCGCCGGCAATGTGCACGCCGTGGGGACCGGGGGGACGCTGCTGCGCTTTGACGGGGCGACGTGGCAGGCCCTGCCCTCCCCCGGGCGGGCCAACCTGTTCGCACTCGCGGGGCGCGCCTTCAACGACGTGTATGCCGTGGGGAACACCGGGGCCGCCTACCACTTCGACGGCGCCAGCTGGCGCGCCCTGTCCATCGGAACCGGGCAGAACCTCCGCGGGATCACGCGGCGCGCCGACGGGGGGCTGCGGGTGGCGGGGTGGTGGGGGACGGTCCTCACGGTGCGCGGGAGCGGTGCGGCAGCCGCCGCCACGGTCGAGCTATCAGACCCGGCCCTCCTGGGGATCTGGGGGAGCGTCGGAGGCCCCACCTTTGGCGTGGGGCTCGGGGGCGCCGTCTTCCGCCGCGATGGCGGAGGGTGGCGCCCGGAGCCGGTGCCTCAGGCCAACGACCTGTACGGGATCAGCGGGCTGTCGTCGACGGACATCGTGGTCGTGGGGGATACGGGCCTGGTGATGCGCCACGATGGCGTGCGCTGGCGCCGGGACACCGTGCCCACCTCGGCGCTGCTGCGGGCGGTGTGGAGCGGCGGCGGCGTGCATGTGATCGTGGGAGAGCGTGGCACCATCCTCCGGTCGAATGGGAGCGCATGGGTGCCGCAGGCCAGCGGCACATCCCGCTTCCTGCGCGCGGTGTGGGGGACGGACCCCGCCAACGTGTATGCCGTGGGGGACAGCGGGACGCTGCTGCGCTTCGACGGCGGGCGGTGGATCGGGCAGCCGGTGCCCACGGGGCGCCGCCTGCGCGCCATCTGGGGGACGTCGGCGCAGGACGTGTTCGTGGTGGGGGACAGCGGGCTGGTGCTGCGCTACGACGGGGCGGCGTGGCGTCCGCACGCCGCGCCCACCACGCGGGACCTGCGCGGGGTGTGGGGGCGCGGTCCCACCGAGGTCTATGCCGTGGGAGACAGCGGCACGGTGCTGCGCTTTGACGGCGTGCGCTGGCAGCCACTGTCGACGCCGCTCACCGGTCCGGCCTACGTGATCACGGGGGTGCCGGGGAGCGCGGGCGCGGTGATCGGGGGGGCGGGAGGGCGCCTGGTCGAAGGGAGCCCGCCCCCGGGGTGAGCCGGTGGCGCGCGCGGTGGCGCGCGCGGTGGCGCGCGCGGTGGCGCGCGCGGTGCGCGCCGGTCAGCGCATCACGCGCCAGGTGCGAATGTGAGCCACATGGTGGTCGCCATGCCACGCATACATGGCGATCACCTGGTCCACCGTCATGCGGCCGATCTCGGGGTGGATGAGGGCCCGCGCCGCCTCGGCATCCCCCACGGGGCGCAGCAGCGCCACCAGGCGCTCGTGCACGGCGGCCAGCAGCGTCACCGAGGAGGCGACGGGCACCGCCATGTCGGGGGTGCGCACCCACGCCTCGTGGTTGTACGGCTTGATCGTGGGCTCGTCCTCAGTGAGGGCCAGCTTGATGCGCACGTATGCATTGGCGTGGCTGTCCGCCAGGTGATGCACCAGCTGCCGGACGGTCCATCCACCGGGGCGATAGGGCTCGTCCAGCGCGGCATCGGCGAGGCCGTCCAGCACGGCGGCGACCTGGGCGGGGTGCCCGGCCAGGCGATCCACGAAGGCGGCGCGCTCGGCGGCGATGTAGCTGGGGCGGCGCTGGAAGCGGCCAATGGGGTAGCGCTGCAGGTCGTCGGAGCCGACCGGCGTGGGCGTGGGCATGGGTCTGGTCAAGGGGCGGGAGGACGGCCTCCGGCGAATGGGCAGGCGCGCTGAAAGCTGCACTGGTGTCTTCCGCAGGGCCAGCACCGCGGGTAGCCTATGGGGCGCTTCCCCGGAACTGGTTCCGACACGCTCCCCATGGATGGAGACGGCATGACGCACCCCGCACGTCGCAGCGCCCTTGCGCTCCCTTCCACTTTTGCGGCCTTGGCGTTGCTGGCGGCATGCCAAGGCGCGGAAAAGCCGGCGCCCCCCGATTCCGCGGCCACGGCGACGGCCGCGTCCACCGAGGCCCCCGACACCGCCTGGCGCCCGCTCTTTGACGGCGCCACGCTGGCCGGCTGGCATCACTTCAAGAAGCCCGACGGCCCGGTGGCCGGGTGGAGCGTGGAGGACAGCGCGCTGGTGCGCACGGGCCCCGGGGGCGACATCGTCACCGCGCGCAGCTACGCCAATTTCGAGCTGGAGCTGGAGTGGCAGGTGGCGCCGGGGGGCAACAGCGGCATCATGTACCGCGTGGACACCTCCGGCACCGAGACCTACATGACCGGCCCCGAGATGCAGGTGCTGGACGACGCCGGCCACAAGGATGGCGGCTCGCCGCTGACGTCGGCCGGGTCCGCCTACGCCTTCTACGCGCCGTCGGCCAAGGTGGTGAAGCCCGCCGGCGAGTGGAACGCCGTGCGGCTGGTGGTCAACGGCACCCACGTGGAGCACTGGCTCAATGGCACGCAGGTGGTGGCGTACGAGCTGGGGTCGCCCGACTGGCAGGCGAAGAAGCAGGCCAGCAAGTTCGCCGACGTGGCCGGCTTCGGCGCCTTTGCGCGCGGCCAGATCGCGCTGCAGGACCACGGCGACCGCGTGGCGTACCGGCGCATCCGCCTGCGGGAGCTGCCGTGATGGGCACCAAGGCGCGCCTCTCGATCATGATGTTCCTCCAGTACTTCGTCTGGGGGTCGTGGTTTGTCACCATGGGCACCTACCTGGGGGCCACGCGGGGCTTCTCCGACACCGACATCGGGCTGGCCTACGCGGCCACCGCCATCGCGGCGATCGTGTCGCCGTTCTTCATCGGCATCGTGGCCGACCGCTTCTTCCCCAGCGAGAAGCTGCTGGCGGCGCTGCACCTGGCGGGGGGCGCCTGCATGTGGGCGATGGCCCAGCAGACCGAATGGGGGCCGTTCTACGCCTGCCTGCTGGCGTACGCCTTCTGCTACATGCCCACGCTGTCGCTCACCAACTCGGTGGCCTTCCACCATGTCACCGACTCGGCGCGGGACTTCCCGGTGATCCGCGTGCTCGGCACGGTGGGGTGGATCGCGGCGGGCGTGGTGGTGGGGAAGGTGCTCAAGGCCGACGCGCAGAACACGCCGATGCTGCTGGCCGCCGGCGCGTCGGTGGCGCTGGGGCTGTTCTCGCTGCTGCTCCCGGCCACGCCCCCCAAGGCGGCGGGGGCCCCCTTCAGCCTGCGCGACGCGCTCGGGCTGGATGCCCTGCAGCTGCTGCGCCACCGCGACTTCGCGGTGTTCGTGCTGGGCTCGTTCCTGCTGTGCATCCCGCTGCAGTTCTACTATGCCTTCGCCAACCCGTACCTCAACGAGATCGGGGCGCCGGAGCCGGCCTTCATCCAGACCTTCGGCCAGATGTCGGAGGTGGGGTTCATGCTGCTCCTGCCGCTGGCGCTGCGGCGGCTGGGGATCAAGTGGATCATGCTGGTGGGGATGCTGGCGTGGGGGCTGCGCTACCTGGCCTTCGGCCAGGGGGCGGCGGGGCCGGTCATGCCGCTGGTGTACGCCGGGATCCTGCTGCACGGCATCTGCTACGACTTCTTCTTCGTGGCGGGGCAGATCTACACCGATGAGCGGGCGGGCCCGCGGATCCGCGCGGCGGCGCAGGGGTTCCTCAACCTGGTGACCAACGGCGTGGGCTACTTCGTGGGCGCGGCGGTGTCGGGGGCAGTGGTCAACCGCCACGTGATTCCCGGAGGGCACGACTGGGGGCAGGTGTGGCAGGTGGCCGCCCTGGGCGCCTTTGCGGTGTTCGGCGCGTTCCTGCTGCTGTTCCGCCCGGCGCCGTCCGCCGGCGCGGCGTCCCGGTAGCGCCCGCCGCCCGTGGCGACGCTGCCGCCGGGGCTGGTGCTGGAAGCCTGCTGTGATTCGGTGGCCACGGCGCGCGCCGCGCAGGCGCACGGGGCCACCCGCGTGGAGCTGTGCGGCCCCGGTGACGGGGGGACCACCCCGTCGCTCGGGCTGCTGGTGCAGGTGCGCGCCCTGCTGCGCATCCCCCTCTTCGTGATGGTCCGCCCGCGCGCGGGGGACTTCGTGTACGACGCGGACGAGCTGGAGGTGATGGCGAACGACGTGGTGACGGCGCGGGTGCTGGGGGCGGACGGGGTGGTGCTGGGCCCGCTGCGCCCCGACGGCACGGTGGACGCGCGCGCGCTCGCCACGCTGGTGACGCTGGCCCGCCCGCTGCGCGTGACCTTTCATCGCGCCTTCGACCGCACCCCCGACCCGGACGCCGCGCTGGAGGTGCTGCTGGCCCAGCAGGTGGACGGGGTGCTCACCGCCGGCCACGCTCCCACGGCGCTGGCGGGCGCGCCGCGGCTGCGTGCCTGGCAGGCGCGCGCCGGCGACCGGCTGGAGGTGATGGCCGGCGGCGGCGTGCGCGCCGACCACGCACGCACGCTGGTGGACACCGGGGGGCTGCGCGCCCTCCATGCCCGCGGCACCGATCCCACCATCATTCGCGACCTGGTGCAGGCGCTGGCCTGACCTTCCCTTGCCCATGAGGCATCCCCGGATGCGTGGCATCTCCCTCTGGTCCCTGGCGGCGCTGCTGGGCGCCGCCCCCCTTGTCCCCCTTGGTCCCCGTCCCTCGCTGGCCGCGCAGGGGGCGCCGCAGGCCGAAGGGGCGCGCTATGCCGTGATCCCGCGCCCGGCCGTGCTCACGCCGCGCGCTGGGGCGTACCTGCTCTCGGCACGCACCGTGCTGCGCACGGACCCGGCCTTCCGCGCGGTGGCCCGCCGCTTTGCCCGCGACGTGGCCGCCCCCACGGGGCTGGAGCTTGCGGTGGCCCCCCTGGGCGGGACGGGCGGGATCATGCTGCGGCGCGATGCGGCGCTCCCCGCCGAAGGCTACCGGCTGGACGTCACTCCGCAGGGGGTGACGGTGCATGCCAGCGCCCCCGCCGGTGCGTTCTACGCGCTGGAGACGGTGAAGCAGCTGCTCCCCCCGGCCATCTACCGCGAGGCGCCGGTGGCCGGGGTGACCTGGGCGGTGCCGGCCGTGCACGTGGAGGACGCGCCG
>JBILED010000176.1:0-5957 GCA_044352305.1 Gemmatimonas sp. | reverse complement strand
CACCCGGATGAAGTCCGCCGGCGCCAGCAGCCCCCGCTCGGGGTGCTGCCACCGCGCGAACGCCTCCACCCCCTCCAGGCGGTTGTCGTGCAGCGACACGATGGGCTGGTACACGAGGAACAGCTGCCCCGTCCCCACCGACTCGCGCAGCGCCGCCTCGGTGGACACGCGCAGCGTCAGCGCCTCGCCCATGTGCGGCTCGAACCGCACCACGCACGCCTTCCCCCGCGCCTTGGCCTCGTACATCGCGATGTCCGCGTCCCGCAGCATCGCGTCGGCCTGCGCGTAGCCCACCCGGCTGTGCACCACCCCCAGGCTGGCGCTCATGTGCAGCGTGTGCTCCGCCACCTTGTACGGCTCGGACAGCCCCTTGAGGAGCCGCTCCGCGGTGGCCACCGCCCGATCGGCATCCACCACCCCGTCCAGCATCACCACGAACTCGTCCCCGCCCAGGCGCGAAATGGTGTCCCCCCGCCCGTCCGGCGCGGCGGCGTCCGGGCCGCGCAGCATCTGCCGCAGCCGGTCGGCGACCTCCACCAGCATCAGGTCCCCCACCTCGTGCCCCAGGGTGTCGTTGACCGCCTTGAACCGGTCGAAGTCGATGAACACCAGGGCAAACCCGTACGCCGGGTCGCGGTCCAGCCGCGCCACCCCCTCGTCCAGCCGCGCGTTCAGGAACGACCGGTTCCCGAGCCCCGTGAGCGGGTCCACCAGCGCGGCCCGCGCCAGCGATTCCAGCGCATTGTGGCGCACCCGCGCCATGTCCATCCGCAGCCGCAGCGCGCCAGGCTCCGCCGGCGCGCACACCACCTCGGCCGCCCCCAGCGCCACCGCCTGCACCGCCAGGTGCCGTTCCCCCGCGGGGAGCACCGCCACCACCGGCACCGCCGCCAGCGACGGCTCGTCGCGCAACTGCTGGAGCAGCGGACGGCCGGGGGCGGGGAGCCCGGGCTCCACCAGGATCAGGTCGGGGAGCTCAATGCGGGCGCCTGCCAGCCCGGGTCGCGCCTCCGCCACCACCGTGAGCGACACCTGCGGACCGACCTCCTCGCGGAGCCCGGTCACGATGGAGGGGTGCGCGGCAATGGCCAGCACCCGCAGCGGGGCGGTACCGTCACGCGGCTGAATGCGCCGGTCGGAGGGGCGATCCGGCGCCGGATCGGAATCGAGGGGGGAAGCCGACGGAGGCATACCAGTCAGACGAAGGAATGCCGTGGGTGTAACGCCCCGAGTGGCGGGATTTGTGATAGTTGGGCCGGGTGCGTGACAGGCGACGCCCCCTCCGGGCGCCCCGCCGCGCGACCGCTGGCCCCGCCACCCGGGACGCGTATGTTCCAGACATGGACGATCGCGACCCGTGGGATGACACCGAGCCGGACGACGGCCTGGACGAGGCGCTAGAGGACGCGCCGGACAACGACGGCGACGAGCCCCTCGACGACGAGGACGACGAACGCGAGGAAGACGACGTCGACACCGATCCCGGCGCCACGTGGGTACACTGCCCCTACTGCGGCGAGGCCGTGGAGCTGCTCCTCGACCCGGCGGGCGGCGACATGCAGGAGTACGTGGAGGACTGCGAGGTGTGTTGCCGCCCGTGGCGCGTGGAGGTCACCTACGACGAGGCCGGCGCCCCGTCGGTGGAGCTGTTCACCGATGACGAATGAGCCGGCGACGCGCCCCGCGGCGCTGGACGCGGCACCAGGCGCCACGCTGGACCCTGCGCTGGACCCTGCGCTGGACGCCACGCTCGTCGCCATGTCCAAGGTGGAGCTCCACGTCCATGTGGAGGGCGCCCAGCACCCCGACACCATCTGGGCCATGGCGCAGCGCAACGGCGTGGCCCTCCCCGTCGCCACGCTCGACGAGTGGCGCGGCTTCTACCGCTACCGCGACTTCGCCCACTTCATCCAGGTGTACATCGCCGCCAGCCGGGCCATCCGCACCCCGCGCGACTTCACGGACATGCTGGTGGCGTTCCATGCCGACCAGGCCGCCCAGCACATCGTGTACACCGAGGCCTTCCTCAGCGCGTCGCTGTATGTGACCGGGTTTGACCAGGCGGCGGTGATCGACGCCATCGCCGAGGGGCTGGCCGAGGGGCGCGCGCGGTCGGGGGTGGAGGTGCAGCTCATTCCGGACATCGCCCGGCAGGTGCCGGAGACGCAGCGGGCGGTGCTGGACTTCACCCTTGCCGGGCAGAAGGCCGGGGTGTTCATCGGCCTGGGGCTGGGCGGGCTGGAAGCCGGCTTCCCGCCGGCGCTGTTCACCGAGGTGTTCGCCGAGGCGCGCCGCAACGGCCTGCGCGTGGTGGCGCACGCCGGCGAGGGGGCCGGCGCGGAGAGCGTGCGCGACGCCGTGGTGCTGCTGCACGCCGAGCGCATCGGGCACGGCATCCGCTGCCTGGAGGATCCGGCCGTGGTGGCGCTGCTGCGCGACCGGCAGCTCCCCCTCGAGGTGTGCCCCGTCAGCAACTATCGCACGGGCGTGGTGCCCGCGGGCACCCCGCACCCGGTGTTCGCCATGCTGGACGCAGGGCTCAACGTCACCGTGCACTCCGACGACCCGCCCATGTTTGCCACCACGCTCACCGACGAGTTCCGGTTCCTCGCGCGTGGTGGGGTGCCGCTGTCGCGGCTCCGGGCGCTCACGGTGGCCGCCGCCGAGGCCAGCTTCCTCCCCGACGCGGCCAAGCGGGCGCTGGTCGCGCAAGTGGCGCCCTGACGGCGCCGCCCCACGATCCCCTCGGCGGTCACTCCAGCAGGTCGCGCGTGGCGTCGCCCACGGTGGGGACGCCGGCCAGCGCGAACGCCAGGTCGACCTCCTCCCGGAACAGCTGCAGCACGCGCGCCACGCCGGCCTCCCCCCCGGCCGCCAACCCCCAGAGCACGGGGCGCCCCAGCAGTACCCCCTGCGCCCCCAGCGCCAGCGCCACCAGCACGTCGCTGCCGCGCCGGATCCCGCCGTCCACCAGCAGGGTGCCGCGCCCCGCCATCGCGTCGGCCACCTCGGGGAGCGCGCGCGCCGTGGGGATGGCGGCATCCAGCTGGCGCCCGCCGTGGTTGGACACGATCACCCCCGCGGCGCCGTACTCCAGCGCACGGACGGCATCGGGCCCCCGCACCACCCCCTTCACCAGGATGGGGAGCCGCGTGAGCCCCCGCAGCCACGCCACATCATCCCAGGTGATGCTGCTGTCGAGGTGCTGCCCGAAGGTGGCGGCCAGCGCCGACCCGCCCGCAGCCCCCTCGGCCAACGTCTCCCGGGTGCCGTCCCCCAGATGGGGCACCGGCAGCTCGGCGGGCACGTGGAAGCCGTTGCGGAGATCCCGCTCGCGCCGCCCCAGCAGCGGCGTATCCACCGTGAGCACCAGCGCCCCGCACCCGGCCGCCTCGGCGCGGCGCACCAGCGCCTCGGAGCGGCCGCGATCGCGGTCGAGGTACAGCTGGAACCAGAGCGGCGATGTCATGGCGGTCGCCACCGCCTCCATGGGTGTCGTGGCCAGCGTGGACAGCACCATCCCCGTGCGCGCCGCGGAGGCCGCACGCGCGGTGGCCAGTTCGCCGTCGGGATGGGCCATGCGCTGGAACGCCGTGGGGGCCACCAGCACGGGCCAGTCGTGCCGGTGCCCCAGGATGGTGCACGCGAGCGAGCGCCGCGACACGTCGCGGAGCACCCGGTAGCGGATCAGCCGCTCCGCCCACGCACCGGGCGCGCGCCGCAGCAGCCGCTCATCGTTGGCGCCGCCGGCGTAGTAGTCGTACACCATCCGCGGGAGGTTGGCCGCAGCCAGCGCCTCGAACTCGGCGAGATTGACGGCGGCGTGGAGGGCGGCGGCGTCCGGAGGGGTCATGGCGGGATGTGGCTGGTGGTGGCGCGGGAAATGTACCGGGCCGGGCCGACCGCCGCCCCCCGGTGCCCGACGGGATGGAGAAGCGGATCGCGGTGCGCCTCTGAGCGGTGCTGCCCTCAGCGCCCCACGCCGTCGCGCACCCACTGCGGCAGCGCGTGCAGGTGGTCCAGGTGGTCGGGGGCCGAATTCCCGGCAAACCCGCGCACCTCGAGCCGCCCGCGGCGCGCCACGCTGGTCTGCTGCATCCCCACCGGCCCCCAGGCCAGCACCGGTTGGCGCGGCACCCCGGCGCGCGCCAGCAGCCAGGCGGCGCACTCGGTGGTGGAGGCAAACGTGCCCGGGAACACCTCGGAGTGGGACACGAACAGCGCCACCTCCCCCGCCACGGCCCGCCGAGCGTAGGCCAGGAAGGGGAGCAACGGCACCGTGTCCACCGCGCCCCCCTCGGCCAGCGGCGTACGGTCGGGGAGATAGCCGGTGTGCAGCCCGTCCAGCAGCAGCACCCCATCCACGCGGGCGGCCAGGGCAGGTTCGCGCAGGATGGCGCGAATGGCGCCATACCCCGCGCTGAAGCCGGCCAGCCGCCGGCGCGTCACCGGCACCGGCGCGCCGCGACGCCGGGCCAGCGCCGCCTCGGCGGCGGCCAGCAGCGCGGGCCACAGGGCGGCGCTGTCCCGGGCAAAGGCGCCGTCGTAGGCGGTCCCCCCGGAGCCGACGGACACGGCCAGTACCGCGGTGGGGACCGGAGCGGAGTCGGCCGCGGCCTGTGCCACGTGCACCGCGCCGTGGAAGAACGCCAGCAGCTCCACGGCCGTGGCGGCGGTATCGCGCGCGGCCACCAGCAGCCAGGCGGGGCGCGCCAGCCCCGGCACCACGAGGGAATCGCGCCAGCCGGCCCACATGGCGGTGGCCGGCAGCCGCGTGTGTGGACGCGTCTCCTCCACCATCGGGCTGGGGTTCTGGGAGGCGGGGGCCGCCATCACCGGCTGCACGAGGACGGGCGGGAGCACGGCCGGGACCATCCGTTGGCAGGCGCCCCCGGAGACCAGCAGTGCCAGGGCCGCCAGCGGCAGCCCCCGACGGACGCGCCACAGCCGCACGCGCCTCATCCGTCGCACCCGGTGGTGCCCGCGTCAGCCTCGGCCTCCCCCACGCCCGGGCGCCGCCGCACCGCGTCCAGCAGCGCGATCAGCCTCCCCAGGTCGTCATCGGACAGATGCCCGAATTGCCGGGCGTGGGCAGCGGCCACCGGGGCGTCCAACTGCGCCAGCAGGGCCCGCCCCGCGGCCGTGATGGTGGTGCGCACCACCCGCCGGTCGACGGTGTCGCGCACCCGCTCCACCAGGCCGCTCTCTTCCAGGCGGTCCACCAGGCGCGTCACGTCGGGCATGCGGGAGAGCAGGCGGTCGCGGATCTCGTGGCGACACAGCCCGTCCTCCCCGGCGCCCCGGAGGATGCGCAGCACGTTGTACTGCGGCTGCGAGAGGCCGTGCGGCGCCAGCAGGCGGTCCAGGTCGTCGCCCAGCACCGCAGCCGTCCGCACCAGCGCCAGGAAGGCGGCGTGGTCGAGGGTGCGCGGCCCGGCGGGATCGGCGCGGCCGGTCACATCAGGCTGGCTGCAACCCCAGGGCGTCGCCCCCCGCGGCGCCCCGCTCGGCCGCGGCGCGCCACTCCGCCAGCAGCTCGTGCGCCCGCGCCACGATGTCGTCGAACGACACCGTGTGCCCGTCAAACAGCTCGCGGGCCCGCGCCGCCAGCTCCTCGCGGGAGGGGAGCGGGGGGAGGGAGGGGAGCGCCGGCATAGACGGCATGCTCGGCATCGACGGCATGCTGGGCATGGAGGGCATACTGGGCAGCCGGGCCGCCAGCGTCTCGCGCGTGGGGAAGTGGGCGTCGGGGAACCGCTCGGCGAACCCGGCCGCAAAGCTGGCCGCCAGCTGCCGCGCCACCTTCTCCAGCGTGGCGCGCCCCAGCGGCCGCTCGTTGCGAACCACGTCGGCGGGGGGCGCGCCCAGCTCCCACACCACCCCCAGCCATGACAGCGCCTCCAGGACGTACCAGGTGGGGTCGAACTCGTACCACCGGAACCCCTGCCGCACCGCCC
>JBILED010000174.1:0-5963 GCA_044352305.1 Gemmatimonas sp. | reverse complement strand
GGAATCCCCGAGGGGCCGCTGTGGGGGAAGCTGCACCGCGGGCTGGCGGTCACGCTGGACGACGGGCGCGTCATCGACGGCGCCCAGCTGGTGGGGGAGACGCGGCGCGGGCGCCGCGTGGTGATCACCGGGGACACGCGCCCCTGCGAGGCCACGGTGGCCATGGCTGCCGACGCCGACCTGCTGGTGCACGAGGCCACCTTCTCCGAGGACGAGGCGCCCCGCGCCCGGGAGACGGGGCACAGCACCGCGCGCGAGGCGGCGCTGGTGGCGGCGCGCGCCGGCGCGCGGCGGCTCCTGCTCACCCACATCTCGGCGCGCTACTCGTACAACGCGCAGGAGCTGGAGGCGGAGGCGCGTGCCGTGTTCCCCCGCACGCGCGTGGCGCGCGACGGGTTGGAGGTGGAGCTGCGCCACACCGAGGAGCCGGCGGCAGGGGGCGGCGGCGCGGCGGACGAGCCCGCCACCGAGGCGGCACCCGCCCCGGCGCCCTAGCGCCAGCCCTTCACCCCGGGGCCGCCGTCTCCCCCGTGGTCACCTGACGCAGCCGGCGCAACGCGGGCACGCGCCACGCCACCACCCCCACCACCGCCAGCGTCGCCACCCCGCCCACCACCACGGCGGTGACCGCCCCCCACCAGCGCGCCGTCACCCCCGACTCGAAGGCGCCGATCTCGTTGGACGACCCGATGAAGATCTGGTTCACCGACGCCACCCGCCCCAACAGCGCCTCGGGGGTGCGCAGCTGCAGCATGAGGCTGCGGATCACCACGCTCACCATGTCGGACGCCCCCGCCAGCACCAGCAGCGCCACCGACAGCGGAAAGCTGCGGCTGAGCCCGAAGCCGATGGTGCACACGCCGAACCCCACCACCGCCAGCAGCAGGTTGCGCCCGGTGTGCGCGAAGGGGGGCCAGCGGGTCAGGAGGATGCCGCTGGTCACCGCCCCCACCGCCGGCGCGGCGCGAAGGATGCCCAACCCCACGGGCCCGGCCTGCAGGATCTCCCCGGCAAAGATGGGGAGCAGCGCCACCGCCCCGCCAAAGAGCACGGAGAAGAGATCCAGGGTGAGCGCGCTCAGCAGGATGGGGTCGCGGAACACGTAGCGCACGCCGCCGGTGAGCGACGCCAGCAGCGGCTCGGCGGCCGGGGGACGCGGGGGCGACCGGTGCCGCACCGCCGCCAGGAATCCCACCGCCACCGCCATGAGCAGTGTGTCCACCGCGTACGCCAGCCGAGTGCCCCCCACGGCGTACAGCCCGCCCCCCAGTGCCGGTCCCAGCACCGCCGCCAGCTGCCAGCTGGCGGTGCGCCACGAGATGCTGTTGCGGAACAGCGCCCGGGGCACCAGCTCCGCGCTCAGCGCCTGCCGCGATGGCTGCAGAAAGGCGCGCGCCACGCCGCTGAGGGCGATGACGGCGTAGATGAGGCGCACGCGCGGCGCGGCCGCCAACGGGGGCCCGCCGCCCACCCCCAGCGACGGCCGCGCCAGCACCCACAGCGCCACCGAGCACGCCACCAGCACCGACAGCGCCGCCAGGGCCACCCGCCGTCGGTCGCGCCGATCGGCCACATGCCCCGCCACCAGCGACAGCGAAATGGCCGGAATGGCCTCGGCGAGCCCCACCACCCCCAGCGCGAACGGATCGCGGGTGAGGTCGTAGATCTGCCACCCCACCACCGTCCCTTGCACCTGCACCCCCAGCGTGAGGATGAACAGCGCCAGGATGTACTTGCGGAAGTTGGGGACGCGCATGGCGGCCAGGCCGTCCAGCGCGGGGGCGTCGCTCACGAGGGGCGGCTCACGGGCCGCCGATGGGGGAGGCGCGCCGGCGGTCCGCCCGCCGTGAGGCGTGGCGCAGCCACGGGGCGGCGGCCGGCGCGGCACGCCCCCGCCACCGCGCGCGCTCCACCAGGCCGCCGGCGGTGGACTGATCAAAGGCGCGCGCCAGCGCCTGCCGGGCAGCGCCGGTCAGCGGCGGCGCATCCAGCTGCAGGAACTGGTACACCGGCACGGGCACCGTGGCGATGGGCCACTCGGGCGCGGTGCGCGCGCCGGCCCCCTGCACCGCCAGCGCCACCGCCTCGCCGTCATCGGTGGGGCGCGCCACCACCTGATAGGCGGGCTGGGTCCAGTCCAGGCGGCTGGAGTCGGCGGCCCACACGGGGAGCGTCCCCCGCACGCTCCCCCACCAGGCCGGGGGCGCCACGGGGATGGGCGGAAGCGGGAGCGCCAGCGCCTCCCCTTCCCCTCCCGTGCCCGGCACCAGGAACGCCAGCGCGGGCTGGCGCTCCACGTCGGTGATCCCGAAGCCGGTGCTGTCGAAGCGGAAGCTGGCCAGCACATCGGCGGCGGCCTGCGCCCGCTCGTCGCCGGCCGCGGCCGCCACCTTGATGGAGTCGGCCAGCCGCGCCAGCGACTGCCGCGCCGCCCCCAGCACGCGGACGGCCTCCCCCTCGCCCAACAGCGCCGCGAGCGACACCCGCGCCCCCGTGCGCACGTCCACCACGAAGCGGCGCCCGCCATGCACATGCGGCGCCCCGCCCGCCACGTCCACGTCCAGCAGCTGCTCCACCGACACGTACGGCCCGTGCACTTCCAGGATCTCCACCGCGTCGGTCACCACGGTGGCCGGGTCCTCGGTGAGCGTCTCGTCGGTGGGGTCCACCTCGGGCTCCCGCGGATGGCGGCGACGCCACCGCGCCAGCTCCCGCAGCACGGTGCTGTCCGCCACCAGCGCCACCGAATCGCGGCCGGCCACGTCGCGTGCCCACAGGCGCATGGTGGCAAACGAGGCGTCGGCGTACTCCGCCCCCTCGTCGGAGAGGAACAGCTCGAAGGTGCGTCCGTCGGCCTGCGTCAGCAGGATGGGCGCGCTGCGCACGCGCATCCCCTCGTCGCTGCTGCGCACCCAGAAGGTGGAGTCGCCGGCGGCGACCAGGAACTCGGCCGACGGCAGCCGCGCCCCGACGGGCGCGCCCCCGGTGCACCCCGCCAGCGCGGCAGCCGCCAGCATGGCGGCCAGCACGGATCGCACCACCTCAGCCGCCACGGCGCGCCAGCTGGCGCACCACCTGGCGCACGCCGTCCACCAGCCGGTCCACCTCGTCGGCGGTGGTGTAGCAGCTGCACCCCACCCGCAGCAGCCCCTCCTGCTCCACCCCCAGGCGACGCGCCACGGTGGCGGCGTAGAAGTCGCCGTTGGAGCAGTAGAGCCCCAGCGGCACCAGCGCCCGCGCCACCGCCTCCGACGGCACGCCGGCCACCTGGAACGACACCGTGGGGGTGCGCGGCGTCCCCGGCCGCGGGCCGTGCACGGTCACCTCGGGGATGGCGGTGAGCCCGGCCCACAGCTGCGCCAGCAGCGCCTCCCCCCGGTGATGCAGCGCGGTCATGGTGTGCGCCAGCCGCTCGCGGCGGGTGCCGCCGGCGGGCGCCAGCGACGCCAGGAACTCCACCGCCGCCGCCGCCCCCACGATCCCCTCGTGGTTCTGCGTCCCGGTCTCCAGCGACTCGGGGGGCTCGGCCGGCGCCGGCTCCAGCCGCGGCAGGTCCAGCGCGGCCAGCGCCTCGCGGCGCCCGCGCAGCACCCCCACGTGCGGCCCGTAGAACTTGTACGCGCTGCACAGCAGCACGTCGGCGCCGATGGCCGCCGCGTCCACCAGCACGTGCGGGGCGTAGTGCACCGCATCCACCACCGTGAACGCCCCGGCGGCCCGCGCCGCGGCCACCAGCGGCGCCACGTCGGTCACCGTCCCCAGGATGTTGGAGGCGGCCCCAAGGGCCACCACGCGCGTGCGCGGCGACAGCAGCCGCTCCAGCGCCCCCGCCTCCAGGCGGTAGGTGGCCAGGTCCAGCGGCACCCACCGCAGCACCGCGCCCCGCTCGGCCGCCAGCGCCTGCCACGGCGCCACGTTGGCGTGGTGGTCCAGCTCGGTCACCACGATCTCGTCGCCGGGGCGCAGCGTGCGCCCCACGGCGCGCGCCACGTGAAACAGCAGCGTGGTCATGTTCGCGCCAAAGGCGATCTCCTCGGGGGCGCCCCCGAGGAAGTCGGCCAGCACCTCGCGCGCCGTGGCCAGCGCCGCGTCGGTCTCCACGCTGGTGGGGTACACCCAGTGCGTGTTGGCGTTGTGGTGCAGCAGGTAGTCCACCATGGCGTCGGCCACGCCGCGCGGCACCTGCGTGCCGCCGGGGCCGTCGAAGTAGGCCACCGGGTGCCCCTGCTCGGTGCGCGCCAGCGCGGGGAAGTGCGCGCGGATCGCCTCCACCGATGCCACGCGCCCGGGCGTCATCGCCTCACCATGGCCCTGGTTCATGCCACCCCCCGCGGCGCATGCCCCCCGATCACCTGCCCCGCCCGCTGCTCCACCACCTGCACCGCCTCCACATGATCCGCCTCCGCCCCCAGCGCGACATGGGCCTCGCGGAACAGCCCGGCGGTCAGCTCCAGCAGCGGCGCGGGCACCCCCACCTCGCGGCACAGGTCGGCGGCAATGCCCACGTCCTTGTCCAGCAGCGCCAGGCGGAAGGTGCGCGGGAAGGCGCGGGTGAGCACCCGCTCGGGAAACAGGTTCATGCTGGCGTTGGAACGCCCGCTGGAGGCGTTGATGACCTCCAGCGCCACGTCGGCCCGCACCCCGGCCTTCTCCAGCGCCGCCAGCCCCTCGGCGGTCCCCCAGAGGGCCAGCGCCAGCAGCGCGTTGTTCACCGCCTTGAGGGCGTCCCCGGTGCCCACCCCGCCGCAGTGCACGATGCGCGTGCCGAAGCACGCCAGCACCGGGCGCACGCGCGCGAGCGTCTCGGCGTCCCCCCCCACCATCACCGTCAGCGCCCCCTGCTCGGCGCCGGCCACGCCCCCCGACACCGGCGCATCCAGGAAGCCGATCCCCCGCTCGGCCAGCCGAGCGGCGATGCGCCGCGACGTGGCGGCGTCCCCCGAGGTGCAGTCCACCAGCACCGCACCGGCGGGGAGGGTGGCCAGCAGCCCGTCCGGCCCCTCCAGCAGCCCCTCCACATCGCGGGAGACGGGGAGGCAGGTGATGACCACGTCGCGCCCCGCGGCCGCCTGCGCGGGGGTGGCGGCCACCCGGGCGCCGGTGGCCGCGCCAAAGGCCTCCGCCTTGGCCGCGGTGCGGTTCCACACCACCAGGTCCAAATCGGGGCGGGCGAGGTGACGGGCCATCGGGGTGCCGATGGCCCCCAACCCGAGGAAGGCTGCGCGTGGCATGCGAAGGCGTGCGAAGGCGGCGGACGGCGGGGAAAGGGACGGCGGAGTGGTCGTCGCGGCGGCGACCGGGCAGATTGCCCGCATGTCCCGAGGCCGCACCCCCCCCTCCAACGACGCCCCGCCCATCCCGTCCGGCGGCGGGGCGCCCCCCAATCTGCCACGACGACGCCTGTTCGTGCACCTCGACGGGTTGGTGGCCGTGCATGCGGCCCGGGCCGTGCACATGGCGCTGGCCGGCGTGCCGGGGGTGTGCACGGCGGCCGTGACGCTGGCGGGCGCCGAGCTGGAGGTGGAGGGGACGCTGGACCGGGAGGCGCTGGAGGCGGCCGTGGCGCTGGCCGGTGCCACGGTGCGGGAGGTGGTGGCGCAGCCGCGCACCCTCCCCCTGTTCGAGGAGGACGGCGCGTAGCGCGGCGGGCCGCGCGCCTTTGCCGCGCGGGAGGGCGGGGCTAACTTGCCCCGCACCGCCGCCCCCTCGTCGCCGCCCCGCCGATGCCGCCTCGCCACCCACAAGACCGGCCGCTTGCGGCGCTGATCGTGCCGGACCTCCTCGAGCTGCTCGAGGAGCACCCGGAGAGCATCGGCCCGCAGACCGAGGAGATGCACCCGGCCGACCTCGCCGACGTGGCCGAGGCGCTGCCGGAGGACTCGGTGCGCGCCTTCCTGGCCGCGCTGCCGCGCGAGCGCGCCGCCGAGGTGCTGGAGTACCTCGACGAGGAGCTCCGCACGCAG
>JBILED010000005.1:0-45526 GCA_044352305.1 Gemmatimonas sp. | reverse complement strand
CCGCTGGGGAGTTCGCGAATAGTGTCAGAAGAGCCGCGCGAAAGTACTCCTCGTCAGATGACATACCAGAATTGCATTCGGCACACGCAGGTACGGTCCGCAGGTTCTCACGAAAGGGCGGTCCGAGCAAACTGCGCGGGACGACATGGTCTCGGGTGCGACCACACGCGGATCCGCAGTACGCACAGAGTTCGATCAGCATTTGGTCTTGATGTGTTCTAACGAGTACTAGCCTGCAGGCGATCCCTGCGCGGCCAGGGGATATCCAGCACACACCAGCAGCCTATAACGGCGGGGTTTCCGCGCCACCAAAGTTCGCAACCACCACGGTGGCAACGTCTTGTGACGCAGGCGATCATGCGTGAGCCAAAGATTAGACGGCGGAGATTGCAGCCTAACGTGCAGCCGCTCCGAGATGACGGCAAGGGTGGTAGCCGTGCATGGGAAGCGGGTTCCACACCCTACGTCCGGTCAGCCTCGGGACACACCCAAATCCGGCCACCAGTGGACACCCGAAATCCGGCCACCACCCCGGGGGGGGCCACCGACTTCGTGCTCCAAGACCCGGAGGTGTGGTCTCCGGCCAGCCCCGTCTAGGAGGGCCCCCGAGCGGACACCACCCGCTGAATCTGACCCCCGGCGGCTGCGGGAATTTGCATGTTCTTTGTGTGAGGGGATTTGGGTGGACTTTCACAACTGCGAACGCACTGGCTGGCAGGGTGTTGTTCCATTTACGAAATAGACGGAAGGGGAAAGGTGAGCTCCCAGCGTACACCAATTGACCCGCGGTGGCAGGCGGGTGGGCAAGGTCCCACTACCGGCGGTCCCAGGACCCGTTGCGCAACGCGCCGGTGTGACGAGAGCCCCGGGATGGCGTATGATGCCCCCATGAACCCAGGTGCCCGGACTTCTTCGCCAATTAGAAGTTCCGTGTGAAGCGCGTGCGCCGCACGATCGCGCAATGCGCCATGTACACGGGAAGCCCGCCGACTCCGGCCCAATTCAGTTGTCGCGATGGCCAGTACTGGGGTTAGCGTGCCCGCGGCAACTGCGTCTCCAGGTGGCGGAGGTCACCGGGAATCCAGCCGACGGAAAGTGTCGGCGCGTGGTGACGCGGGACCGTGGTGATGGATCCTTTGGGCGCGTCGACACCCAGATGCTGCGTGAAGGCCGCAAAGTCGTCGTACCACTGCCCGCTGGGGCTGAATGAATGCACCACCATGACGGCGTGCGCCGCACCAAACTCCCGCGCGGCCAAAATCGCGGAGGCCGTGCGATGAAAGAGTTGATAGCGAAGCATGTCCGGCGCCGGGGTGCTCAACCCGAGGATTTCGTGCAGGAATGCCAGGCGCTCCGTAACGCCCGCGGAGGCGCCAGCGCGCTTCTCGCCCAGTGTGGGTCCGAGCGGCTCGTCAACTTTCCCTTCGATTGCAAGGACGACCATGCCACGCGTTGATCGCCCGAGTACTAGGAGATCCGTCTGCGAGGCCGTCGCCCCGCCGGGCAACGCCACCTGCCATTCCGGGAAGGCGGCAACGTAGCCTGCGTCAACACCAAGGGCGGCGCACGCCGCTGCCACCTCCGGCGGTAGCAACGGATGCGAGGCTTCCCAGCTTGCGGCAAGCGTCATTGCCGACTTTCCAACCTTCCAATGGAGGTCAGGTTTCGCAAGTAGCCGCTGCCAGTCACTGCCATCCTGCGTTGGAACGAAGACTCTCTTCATGAATGCTCTCCTGGCGGTGTGCGTGAACTTGGAAATGCGGTTGACGAGACGAATGGAGATTACCGCGGAAATCCGATATAGGGCGACTGACGCGCGATGACTGCAAAGGTTCCGTATACGGAATGCTGCAGGTTCTAGCGTAACCCAGACGTCGTTGGTCAATTGGCGAGGGCTGCGGAAATGGCCACGGACTTTGCACGCATCCTGAAACCCCACTCATGTCGAACCTCCCTCTCCCAACCGCCTGCCCCCGCCACTTCCTCCTCGACCAGTTCCACGGCCTCGTCCTCGCGGCCACGGTCCAGCGGGCGAACGTCTACCGCGCTGGCGCCGCCGAGGTGCTCCGCGACGGGTTTCGCGTGGGGCTGCGGCAGGCGCTGGACGACCTGGCGACCGTATACCGGCGGCCCGTTGGCGATGCGGCGCATGTCCGCCGGATTGTCGCCCTGGCCGATCGCCTCACGCGCGAGCACCAGCGGGCACTGGTCCGGGGGCGTTTCCGCATCGGCCCCGCGCAGAAGGCCCTCAACCTGTACCTCAAGTACCTGTGGAGCGCCGGATGGATTCCCATGCCCCCGCACTGTCCCTTTGACGCGGTCATCATGGGGCGCTGCCGTATCGCCACCGGGTGAGCTGGACCCAGCTGGACACGCCGGAGGGATACCGGGCGCTGGTGTCGGTGGCGCGGGAGGTGGCTGGATCGGTGCCGTTGGCCGAGTGGGAGCTCCGGGAGTATCAGCGGCGGGCGCCGGCGGCGCGCCGGGATGGGCAGTATCAATAGAAGCGACATGAGCAACGAGCCCCCTCCCGCCGACCGCTTCGAGACCGTCCAGCGCGTGGACACGGCCTGTCCCAGCTGTCCGTGCCGCTTCTCCGTCACCGTGCGGCGGTACGAGCGCCACGTGCGGTGTCCGCTGTGCTACTACTACTTCCTGCTGCCGACGATCGAGTGGTAGCCGGCCCGGTGTCCATGCCGCTGGCTGGGTGAGAACGGCGGGAGACACAGTACATTCTCGCCGGTCTGGGCCGCCCTCCAATCCCCGTCTCCCCCCGAACATGACCACTCCCGACTTCACCGTCGTCCACACCACCCGCCTGCACAGCTTTGCCGGTGACGAGCGACTGCTGGAGCTGTGCGTGGGAGACATCACCCACACGGACGCCCCGGTCGACCTGCTGTGCCTGTCGGCTTTCCCCAACAACTACGACCCCACCCCCACCTCGGTGGTGGGGGCGCTTCACGCGCGCGGGATTGAGGTGAAGGCGCTGGCGGCGGAGCGCGAGGGGCGGAACCTGCTGAACCGCCACTGCTGGATCTCCCCGCCCATCGACCACGACATCCGCCGGCTCCTCTGCTTCGAGCACCTGCGCTCGGCCCACCTGGGCACCGCGGCGCAGGGGGCGCCGGCGCTGGTGGGGGACGTGTTTCGCGCCATCAGCGAGCAGGTGCTGGCCGACCGACCGCCGGTGCAGGGGGGCGCGGGCTCGCCGGGGACGCCGCTGGAGTGCGTGCGCATCCCGGCGCTGAGCACCGGCGATCAGGGGGGGAATCGCCGCGACATGCTGGCCGCGCTGCTGCGTCAGGGGTACATCCATCTGCGCGGGGCGCTCCCGGTGCGGCGCCTGCAGGTGGTGCTGTACCCGGCGACCCCGGGGTTGCATGCGCTGTTGGTGCACGCCGGGGAGATCCTGGAGGCGCTGCGCGTGGAGGGCGCCACGCTGCACGCCCCCACGCAGCCGGTGCACCAGCTGTTCATCAGCTACCTGCACAAGGAACGCGACCGCGCCGAACCGATCTGGCAGGCGATCAAGACGCTGCGGCCAGATCTCTCCCTGTTCATTGATGCGGAGCAGCTCACCCCGGGGCACTTCTGGAAGATGGAGCTGATGAAGGGGCTGGTGAGCTCGGCGCGGGCGCTGTGCATCATCACCGACGGCTACCCGGAGTCGGCGGAGTGCATGGATGAGTTCCACGCGTCCATGAGCCTGCACCTGGCGCGGCGGGGGCGGCCGTTCCTGCTGCCGGTGTTCCGCCTGGGCGCGCGAGACATTGCGACGCTGCCCACGAGCATGCTGAAGGTGCAGGGGATCAAGGTGGCGGCGGAGGGGGCGGACGCGGCGGGGATCGCGGCGCAGGTTGTAGCGCAGGTGGCGGCCGGTAGGAATCCGGCGGTGGACTGAGCGGTTGTCATCGGGGCGCTGCCGGGGGGGTGCCGCCGGCCGCGTGGGAGCTGGGGGAGTATCAGCGGCGGGCGCCGAGTCCGGGGCCGTCCGTCTGCGTTGCCATGATGCAACGCGCGGTGTGCGGGTGTGACGGAGGGCACGCGTTCGTGTAGGGTGATGCCATGAACCTCACGCCCACCACCTCAGTCACGTCCGGCCTTCCTCGGCCTGCCGATACGCCGGCACCCAATCCCGCTGAGCCTGCCAGCGGGACCCATACCGGTCACGCCATTCCGTCCGCGGCGCTGGTACATTTCCGGAATCCACCAGTGCCTGAGGATGCCATGACCAAGCCAACTGCACGGGACCTCCTGCTCGAAGCGGCAGACCACCTGCCCAGTGATGCGTCGCTCGAAGAGGCCATGGAACGCGTCCTCTTCCTGGCGAAGATCGAGCAAGGCAAGGCTGATCTGGAGGCTGGACGCCTCGTCGAACATGATGACGTCAAGCGGCGCCTCCTTGACTGATGCGGATCCGCTGGACCGAGCAGGCGGTTGAGGATCTGGCGGGGATCAAGGCCTACATTGCGCGCGATTCGTTGATGCTCGCGCAGCTAGTTGTCGTGCGCCTCTACACGGCTGTCGATCAGCTGGCCCTGTTTCCGGATTCCGGGCGCATCATTCCGGAGCGAAATGATCCCTCGCTCAGGGAGCTCGTGCGGCCCCCTTACCGCATCGTCTACGAACGCACCGATGACCAGGTTGTGATCCTCACGGTCTTTCATGCCGCGCGAACGTTTCCGGAAGACCTTGGCATGAGCTGAAGGCCGCAGGGGCAAGGTGGCCGTCCGGGTCGGCTGACCAGCGGTGTCCGTTGTGCTCCTCCTCTTTCCTGCCGCCGACGATGGCGTGGTAGCCGGGCGCGTGTCTGCCTCCGCGCGCGCTCGGCGCACCGACATTAGACGAATCCGGTGATCGCGGACCGTGATCACCGCCGACCAGGCCACCCACCGCATGTTGACGAACGCTAACATCGTAGCTGTGTTGACGAACGGCAACATGCGTGGCGTGTCGCTGGGCGTCCACTATGCACCCGATGTTGCCGCGTGTCCACCTCTCCCCGCCCATACCACAGCTGCTGACTCCGGCCGTCCTTGGTGCCATCGTGGTGGAGCGCTTCGACCGCGTGCGCGTGCAGGGCGTCCTGCGCCGCGTGCACCAGGAGGACTGCTGCCAGGCGCTCGCCATCACGCCCACGCGCAAATATGAGTCCGACGGCGGGCCGGGGGCCGTGGCCGTCGCCACCCTGCTGGCCCGCCATTCGAGCAACCCCGAGGTGGATGTCGCCCGATTCCTCGATGCCATGATGTTCAACTGGCTCATTGGCGGGACCGACGCGCATGCCAAGAACTTCGCCGTGCTGCATGGGGCCCCCGGTGACGTGCGCCTCGCGCCGCTGTACGACGTGATCAGCGCCCTCCCGTACCCGTCCCTGGGCGGTGCGTCCGGCTCCCTCGCGATGTCCATTCATGGGGAACGCGCGATCGATCGCCTCGACGGGTCACACTGGCGCGGACTTGCGCGGGCCGTCGGATTCGCGCCCTCGATGGTGCTGGAGCGGCTCGACGACCTGTCAGCTCGGCTCCCCGACGCGGCACAGGCGGTGATCGCCGACCACGATGCCCAACCCCTGGCGCGCACGATTGTGGAGCGCCTGCTGCAGCCGGTGGTGGCACATGCGCACCGCTGCCGTTTTCGCCTGAGCTGATCCGCATCGGCTCCGCACTGTCCTTTGAGCGGTGTGGTCCGGCCGGGCGCGGACAGGGTTGCTAAAGGGCCGGCAGGCAACGGTGTCGCGGGTTGAGCCGCCCCGCGTCCCCTTACACCTCCCGCTCGAAGTACAGCGCCGCCAGGCACTGGCTCTCCCGATAGGGCGCAATGGGCCGGAAACCGAACCGCTCGTACAGGGCGATGGCCGGCGTCAACTCCGGGGCCGTGTCGAGGCGGACGCGCGCATGGCCCAGCGCCCGTGCGTGCCCGAGTAGTGCGTCCAGCAGCGCGGCCCCGATCCCGCGCCCACGCGCGGCGGCGCGGACGTACATGCGCTTCACCTCGCCCGTGGAGGCGTCCAGCGCGCCCAGCGCCACGCACCCCACCGGCTCGTCCTCCCACCAGGCCAGCAGGAGGACGCCCTGGGAGACCACGAACGGCGCGGGGAGCGCCGCGATGTCCTGGTCGATGGTGTTCCATCGGCCCGCCACATGCGGCAGCGCGGCATACTCGCGCATCAGGATGCGCGCCGTCTCGATGCGCGACGCCGAGGCGTCGATGGGGACCGTCTCGATGCGGAGGGGGGAGGCGGCGCGGAGCGGATTGGGTGTTGGATGGGGCATCGGAGACGGTGGGGCTGGTGTCCGAGGAGGGGCTGTCCGACCATCGGGCGCCGCAGGAAGTTGCCACGCCGCCCACGAGCCTGCTGACGACGGCGGGGATTGGGGTGCAGGTGGCCGCGGAGTTGGTTGCGCAGCGCCTCAGTTGCTGATCTTGACACGCCGAAGCGCCGACCATAGGGTGGAGCCATGGACCTCCTCGCTCGCATCGCCATCGACCCGTCTATTCGATTCGGCAAGCCGTGCATTCGCGGGACCCGCATCACGGTTGGTGATGTCCTCGGCTACTTGGCCGGCGGCATGAGCGAAGCGGAGATCATCGCGGACTTTCCGCAGCTCGTGCATGAGGATGTGCTCGCGTGTCTGGCCTTCGCCGCAGAGCGGGAACGGCGGATCATGCCTGTCCCCGCAGCGTGAGTGGCCGTCAGCAAGGATGAGGATTTCCAGCGCTACAGTGTCTGGCGTGGTGCTCCACCCAAGGTGATCTGGATCCGGCAAGGCAATGCCTCGACGGCAGCGGTCGCCGCCCTGCTGCGAAACCACGCCGAGCTCATTGAGGCGTTCGCGCACCAACAAGAGGCCGCATTTCTCCCGTTGGGGCGTCTCCCGGGAGACCGCTGACAGCGTGGAGGCATGGTCTACAGGAACCCCCATGCGCCACCACGAACGCCATCGCACCGCGCACATCGGGTGGCTGCGCGCCTCCGTCCTGGGCGCCAACGACGGACTCATCTCCACCGCGAGCCTGATTGTCGGGGTGGCGGCCGCCGGCACGGGGCGCTCGGCCATCCTGGTGGCCGGCGTCGCGGGGCTGGTGGCGGGCTCGATGTCGATGGCCGCAGGCGAGTACGTGTCGGTGAGCTCCCAGGCCGACACCGAGCAGGCCGACCTGGCGCGCGAACGCCATGAACTGGCCACCGCCCCGGACGCGGAGAAAGCCGAGCTGATCGGGATCTACGAGGCCCGCGGGCTCACGCCTGACCTGGCCAAACAGGTTGCCGACCAGCTGATGGCGAAGGACGCGCTGACGGCCCATGCGCGCGACGAGTTGGGGCTGTACGAGGCCACCGCGGCCCGGCCGCTCCAGGCGGCGCTTGCGTCGGCCGTCGCGTTCGCCGTGGGGGCCGCGCTCCCGGTGGTGGTGGCTGCGGTGGCACCCTCGGCGTGGCTTGTCCGCGTGGTGACGGCCACCGCCCTGGTGCTGCTGACGGTGCTTGGTGCGGTGGCCGCCCGGGTGGGAGGCGCGTCGATGGGGCGCGGCGCGTTCCGGGTGGCGTTCTGGGGGGCGCTGGCCATGGCGGCGTCAGCCGGGGTGGGGCGGCTGTTCGGCACGCAGGTGCCGTGAGGGGTGGGGCGTTCCGGCCTGGGCGCCGGCGTTGGCAGGACCCAACCGGCGGTGTGCGGGTGTGACAAGAGTGGCGGGGTGGCGTACCGTCTGGATACACACGCACCTCTGGCCACCACGATGCAACTATTTCGACTGTTGCGTTTGTTGCGACTGCCTGCAGATTTACGGTATGACGCTCGCCATCGCTCCCTTTCCTGCTCCCGAGACTGCCCAGGCGGCTCGAGACGCCCTGCGCGCCCTCGCGCGTGGGGCCCATGGCTCCACGAACCATCTCGTGCATCTTCGGACGGACGGTGAGGAGGTCGTGGTCCCCACGGAGGCGTTCACCCTGCTGCTCGAGATCCTCGAACAGATGGCCAACGGTCATGCTGTCACGGTGATTCCGACGCAGGCAGAGCTGACGACCCAGCAAGCGGCAGATTTTCTGTGCGTGTCGCGACCCCATCTTGTCCAGTTGCTGGAATCGGGTGCGCTCCCCTTTCGCAAGGTTGGCACGCATCGGCGCGTGCGTGTCGAGGACCTGCTGGCCTTCAAGCGGATCGACGACCGGCAACGGAAGGCGGTCCTCGATCAGCTCACGGCGGAGGCCCAAGCGCTCGGCATGGGGTACTGAACCCACGTGGCGCAGGTGGTCGTCTACGATGCGTGCGTGCTGTATCCAGCGCCCCTGCGGGATCTCCTTCTTCGCCTCGCCGTCGCTGGTGTCGTAAGGGCTCGCTGGAGCACAACCATTCTTGACGAGACCTTCCGCAACCTCGCGGCCAAGCGTCCCGATCTGTCCACCGACATGCTCGAGCGAACTCGGGCGCTCATGAACGCGGCAATCCCCGACTGCCTGGTCACGGGGCACGAACGGCTCACCGACCAGCTCGCGCTCCCGGACGAAAATGACCGGCACGTCCTTGCCGCGGCGATTCACGCACAGGCTCAGGCGATCGTCACGTTCAATCGCAAGGACTTTCCATCGTCCTCGTTGGATCCATACGGCATCAGGGCCTTGCACCCCGACCAATTGGTCACGGACCTGTTGAACCGCGTCCCCTCGCTTGTGATCCACGTCGTCGGCGCGCAGGCACGCGCCCTGAGGGCTCCACCCATGACACTGATCCAGCTACTCGACGTGCTGACCGTCTCCGGCTTGGACGAATCCGTCGCACGCATGCGGGAACTCCTGGGTTAGGGGCCCGACCACCTGCACCCTAGCTCCCAAGACCCAACCAGCGTCACGCGGGTGTGACCGGAGCAACGAGAGGGCATATGGTGACCACATGACCCCGGGTGACCTCCCCCCGCCTCCAAACGGGCACGCTTGCGAGCGTGTCTCACGCGTGATACATTGTCTCCATGGACAGCGTCAGCGTGCGTGACCTGCGCAATAACGGCGGGCGGGTGCTGCAACGGGTCGCCGGCGGCGAAACGCTGACGGTGACCATGGACGGCGAGCCCATCGCCGAGTTGCGGCCGGTACCCGGCCGTGCCCTTTCGGCGACCACGCTGCTCACGCGGTGGCGTCACCTGCCGCCGGTCGACCATCAACAGCTGCGCGCCGACCTGGATCGCGTGCTGGATGCGTCGTGGTGATTGCGCGCGTGCGCCATGCGCGCGGGATTCTGGACACGAGCACGGTCATCCAGCTGCGCCAGCTTGACGATCCGCGCCTGCTGCCTGACGAACCCGTGATCACGACGATCACCTTGGCCGAGTTGACCGTGGGGCCGCTGGTGGCGGATTCGGATGCCGAACGCGCGGCGCGGCAGGCCCACCTCCAGCAGGCCGAATCGGACTTCGATCCCCTCCCGTTCGATGCCGCAGCAGCCCGCGCCTTCGGACGCGTCGCCGCCGCGCTCCGAAAGTCGGGGCGCAAGCCCGCCGCCCGCGCCTACGACGCCATGATTGCCGCCACGGCGCTGGCGCATGCCCTGCCGGTGTACACGTGCAACCCCGACGATTTCACGGGGATTGACGGACTCGACGTGGTGCCGGTGCCGCTGCCGTCACCACGCTGACGGCGCCCCCGCGCCACCACACGTAACCTGTCAGGACACCGGCCCACACGCGCCGAAGACATCGGCTCCACTGGCGTCGCCATGAGCCAACCGGCGGTGTGCGGGTGTGACCGAATGCGCGGGATGGCGTAGGGTGGAGCCGTGTCCCCCCTCTCCGAACATCCTGCACAAAATGACCGGTCTTGCACCATACACATACCGGACATATCGTTCGGGCGTAGGCTATGACGTACTCCCTGCCGGGCGTTCCGGATCCGTGGAAAATCAAGATCTTTGCACGCGAGCGACTGGAGACACCACACGTTTCCATCATCTGCCGAACCAAGCGCTGGCGGTTCAGCCTGCGTGACGTCGGGTTCATGGATCCGAAGCCGTCGCCCGCCGAAGTGCCCACGGCGGTGATCGCGTGCATCCACACCCACCTTGGACTGCTGTGCGAGCAGTGGGATGCGCTTCACGGACACCTGAATCCGGTCCGCGGAAGGTCCCGCCCGCCTGGCCCCGGTCGATGATGCGGGATACCAGGCGGGAACCATGTCCCTGAACCGACCCATGACGTCGACCACCGCCGACTCGCTCATCCTCCTCGATCCTGACCGTCACCTGCGTGACACGTTCAAGCAGGCGAACGGTTTATGGATTGTGCAGACCGCGGAGCAGGCCGCGGAGGCATACCAGCGAAACACCTCGCGCGCACCGTGGATTGCCGACGGTGAAGAGCGGGCCATGCGCCTGCTTGCCCAGGTGCTCTGGCCCGCCATGCGTCCCCCGTCGCGTGTCCGACGTCGATTGTTGGTGCTCTCGAGCACGCCTCTCCCCCAGTCGAATGCTCGCCGGGAGATCCTCACGGGACTCTTCGACCGGGTTGTCTTCGCCCTGACGCCGCCCTCGGCTGCACCACCCGCATGCGCCGACTCCAGTCCCGAGGCATCGGCCATCCATGCCTACCTGCCACCCGCCGAGATTGCCGCGGTGCTGACGGAAGCGCATCCCGGCGATTACGTCATTGGCGGCATGGTTGACCCAACGGATCGCATCGTCGTGCTCTATCGCGGTACGCTGGAACCTTTGGTCGTCCCCTACGCCTTCTTTCAGCCGACGGGGAATGGGGTGTGCCCGCAGTTTGAGGCGTTCGGGATTGCCGACCACGGGCAGTCGGTGCGGTTCGGCGAATATGAGGCGTCCGTCGATGCCGTGTTGTACGCCTGCGATGCCGACTATCGGCGCCGCACCAAGCGCGCCGAGCGCACGGAGGGCACGAGCTTCGGCAGCGCGTTTCGCCGACTTCGCCTGCTGAAGGGGCTGCACCAACACGACTTCGCACCCGTGGCCGAACGGACAATCCGTCGGATCGAGCAGGATCAGATCCAACGGGTGCACGGGGCTACGCGCGAGCGGATCGAGGCGTGCCTAGGGGTACCCTACGAGGAGATTGGCACGTACTAGGCTAAGGGTTCCTTCTCACACCGCCCTCGACGCTTGCCACCCACCCCTCGGCGCCGCACACTCTAGGCCATGCTCCCCTCCTCGGCCTTCCTCCCGGCGATCCTGACCCTCCTGGGCGCCCTCGCCACCGCCACACCCGCCCGCGCGCAGCCCGGGCCAGGCGCGCCCGACACCAGCTACCTGCGCGCGCACTACGCCAAGCGCGAAGTACAGATCCCCATGCGCGATGGCGTGCGGCTGTTCACCGCCATCTACACGCCCAAGGATCGGCCGGGCGCCTTTCCCCTCCTGCTCTCGCGCACCCCCTACAGCGTTGCCCCCTACGGCGACGCGAACTTCCCCCGCATGCTGGGGCCGGGCCCGCGGTTCGCCCAAGCGGGGTACATCTTCGTGCAGCAAGACGTGCGCGGCCGCTATCGCTCGGAGGGGACCTTTGAGCACATGACGCCGCATCGCGCCACGAAGCGTTCGGCGCGCGACGTGGACGAAAGCACCGACACGTACGACACCATCGACTGGCTGGTGAAGAACGTCCCCGCCAACAACGGCCGCGTGGGGCTGTGGGGGATCTCGTACGGCGGGTTCTTTGCCACGGCGGGGATGATCAACGCGCACCCGGCGCTCAAGGCGGTGTCGCCGCAGGCGCCGCAGACGGACTGGTTCCTGGGGGACGACACGCACCATCACGGCGCGTTCCTCCTGGCCTCCACCTTCAACTTCATGGCGCAGTGCGGCATGCGCGGCCAGGGCCCGTCGATGCAGTGCGGGGCGCCGTTCGACTTTGGCACCACAGACGGCATGAAGTTCTTCCTGGAGATGGGCACGCTGGGCGAGGCCGAGGCGAAGTACTTCAAGGGGCGGTCGCCAGGGTGGAGCGACATGATGCGCCACGGCACCTACGACGCCTTCTGGCAGGCGCGCACCATCCTGCCGCACGTGAAGCAGATCACCCCGGCGGTGCTGGTGGTGGGCGGCGTGTACGACCCCAACAACTACTTTGGCGCGCTGGAGCTGTTCAAGGCGCTGGGGAGGCAGAGCCCCGCCACCGACCGCGCGATCGTGATCGGCCCGTGGCTGCACGGGCAGTGGGCGCGCGATTCGGCGCGTTTTGCCGGCCAGCTGCACTTTGGCCAGCGCACCGCCGACTTCTATCAGCAGGAGGTGGTCCTGCCGTTCTTCGAGGCCACCCTCAAGGGGACGGGGCGGTGGACGCACCCCAAGGCGTGGGCGTTCGAGACCGGGCGCAACCAATGGCGCACCTTCGACCAGTGGCCCCCGGCGGGTGGCGCCGAGCGTAGCGTCTATCTGGGCGCGGGGCGCACGCTCACGGAGGGCGCGCCCACCGACGTGGGCGCGCGCGGCTTTGACGAGTGGGTGACGGACCCGGCCAACCCCGTCCCCTTCGTGGCCAGCGGCGGGACGGACATGGAGCCCGACTACATGGCGCGCGACCAGCGCTTCAGCGCCACGCGCGCCGACGTGGTGGCGTATCGCGGGGACCCGCTCACCGACGACGTGACCGTGGCCGGGCCCATCCGCCCCACGCTGTTCGTCTCCACCACGGGCACCGACGGGGACTGGGTGGTGAAGCTCATCGACGAGCACCCCGACGGCTTCCAGGAGCTGGTGCGCGGCGACGTGATGCGGGCCAAGTTCCGGGAGAGCGTCACCACGCCTACGCCGCTGGTGCCGGGGCAGGTGACGCGCCTGGAGTTTGCCATGCCCGACGTGTTCCACACCTTCCGCCGCGGGCACCGGATGCTGGTGCAGGTGCAGGGGAGCTGGTTCCCCCTGGTGGACCGCAATCCCCAGGTGTTTACCGACATCTACTCGGCCACGGCCAGCGACTACCGCGCGGCCACGCAGCGCGTGTACCGCGGGCCGGGGCAGGCGTCGCGGCTGACGTTCCAGGTGGTGCGGTGACGCGAGGGCGGAGCTGCTGGCGCCGTGTGCTCCCCCTGATGGGCGCCCTGGCCATGCTGGACCCCGCGACGGCGGCGGCCCAGGGCCCCCGATTCGAGCGGGACACCACCCGCCTGCTCTACCACCACTACGGGTACGGGAGCGACGCGGCGTTTGGCCCGATGGCGGTGCTGCTCAACAAGGGCTACGAGATCCTCCAGGTCCGGCAGGCCAACCGCCGGGTGTTCACGCTGGACTACGGCCGGATGTGGCAGGGCGGCGTGGTCCAGCCGCTGCGCTATCCGGCCAGCGTGATCCAGCGCTTTGGCGGATGGGGGCGATTTGCCCGGGTGGAGCTGCTGCCGCTCTCCTTCCGGCGTGACGAGATGAACTGGACCGTGAACTACTCCGAGCACCTCATCGCCGGTGGCCTCACGATGCGGATGCTGGACGAATACTACCGGGTGCACGGGGTGCCCCTGCCGCGCCTCACGGCGGCGCTGACGACGTACGCCGCCAGCGCCATGAACGAGATGCAGGAGCTTCCCAACGAGGCGATCGGTGGCATCGCGGGCACGGTGGCCGACCTCCTGTTCTTCGACACCGCGGCGCTGCTCCTCTTCCAGTTCGACTGGCCGGCGCGCGTGCTGACGCGCACGCTCCGTGCCGCCGACTGGTCACCGATGGGGGCCCTGACCCTTCCGGACGGGGAGGTGGTCAATAATGGGCTCTACTACGTGGTCAAGCCGCCGCTTGGCCTCAAACGCACCCGCCTGTTCGCCAGGATCGGGCTGGGCGGCCAGGTGGGGCTCTCGCGGGCACTCGACGACGCGCACAGCCTCTCCATCGGCCTTGGGTCGGACACGCAGCAGCGGTGGGTGGACAAGGCCACGGGGCACGAGACCGTCGAGTTTGCCCCCTCGGCCGGGATCTTCTACGACCGTCACGACTCGCTGCTGTGGTCGGTGGTGACGAGCCCCGGCGAGAACGTGCTGAGCGTGAACGTGTACCCTGGCGTGCTGGCCGGCCGCGCCCGCGCGCTGGGCCTGTGGGCCAGCTACACGCGCTCGGGACGCCTCAGCCTGGGCGTGCTGCATGGGCGTGCCCTGGGGATGGGGATGGGGCTGGGGATCACCCGGTAGCGGGTGGCGGCCTGGCCCCGACGTCCGGACGCAGCCCCCGGCGAAGGACGGCCACCGCCAGCAGCATCCCCGCGAACAGCAGCCCGGCCGACAGCGCGGCCAGCCGCTGCCACGACCGGGCGGGGGCCGGGCCAATGGATCCCAGGGCGGGAATGGGGCGGGCGGTGGTGATGAGGAGAAACCGCCCGACCTCGCGTTGCGACGACACGGCGATGCCCGCTGCCGCGGCGCGCTGCAGGGTCTCGCGCCGCAGTCGGCCATCGGTGCGCCGCACCAGGTACGCCACCGGGACGGGACGCTCGGCGACGGGGCGCCAATCGGGACGCCGGTCGATCACCGACAGTGGCACCCAGCGGCGCGTGCCACCGACGAGCACCGCGAGCCGATAGGCGTCCCAATAGTCGGCCCACACCACCTCTCCGGGGCCCTCGCGCAGCGCCGCGGCGACGGCGCTGGCCTCGGCCTTCGCACGGGCCCCGTCGGCGCCGCGGGGAGGCCAGCCGCCGGTCATCAGCAGGGTGTGGAGTGCCGGCGCCACCAGCAGCAGCGCCAGCGGCTGGCGACGGGGTGACCACCGGGCGACGGCCAGCGAGGCCCCGATCGTCACGGCAGGCCAGAGGGGCACCAGGTAGCGCACCGACCACCGCTCTCCGTCGCCCCCCACGAACAGGAACAGCGCCAGCTGCGCCGCGCCCACGAGGAGCAGCGCCTGCACGCGCTCGTCGGCGCCCAGGGCCCGACCGCGTCGGGCCAGCGTGAGGAGGATCCCCGTCAGCGCGAGGCCGCCGGGGATGGTGAACAGCACCCCGGGCCAGGGGGCGGGCACCACCGTGCCCGCCGGCTCGAAGATTGGCCCGGGACCATTGGCCGGCAGCAGCCCCAGGAGCTGCGGGATGACGACGGTGACCAGGTGCGGACCGGTGGCAAGCCAGCTCTCCACCCGGGTTGGTCCGGCCAGATGGGCGGCGGGGGTGGCCATCGCGAGCACCGTGTCGACGGCCACGAGCGGGAGCGCCCCGAGCGCGAACCGGCCCAGCTGTCGCTGCGCGAGGGCGAGCCACGCCACCCCGGCCGCCCACGGCAGCATCAGGTGATCGCCAAAGTAGGCCGCGCCGGAGAGGCTGCCGATGGCCATCCACGCGTGGGGAGACGCCGGGCGCATCCCCCGCCAGAACGCCAGGACCATGAGGACGGTGGCCGCCAACCGCGCCCCGTACAGCGCGACGTGATGGTGGACCACCACGGCCGGCGGCACGGCCCACATGAGGAGGACGACCCATGGGCGGCCTCCCAGCTGCCCGCTCATGGCCACCGACATCCCGGCCAGGAGTGCGGTGAGCCCCAGCGCCACCAGCGCCGCCGACGTGGGCGAGCCCACTCCGGCCCACGCGAGCGGCGCCAGGAGCAGCGGCTCGAGCGCGGCCATGTAGTTCTGCGACCAGAAGTAGACCGAGGGGTGCCCCTGCGCGAAGGCCCGCGCCATCAGGAGCACCAGCGCCTGATCGGTGTCCAGGGCGCTGGCTGCCGCCACGAACCAGAGGTGCACCCCCAGCCCAAGCGCCACCAGCAGGGCGAGGCGCCACCCCCCGAATCTCACGGGCCCGCCACGACGGGCCACGCCCCGCGTGCTCGGACGCGCACCGGTTGCGCGGCCATGGCGAGCAGTGCGTCGTCCCCGGTGCCGTTGCCGTACGCGCGATGGATGGTCACCTGTTCGCCCAGAGCCGCGCGCAGCCGCCGGACCTTTTCGCGCCCCCAGCACGGCGCCCCCGCAAACGCCCCGGTCGCGACGTCCCCGTCGAAATGGAGCCTCGTCCCGAGGGTGCCTTCCACGCCGAGCATCGTGACGAGGGGCGCGAGGTAGAGGTCCAGCGAGGCGCTCACGATCCAGAGCCGGTCGCCGGCCTGTCGATGCGCGTGGAGGGTGGCGACCGCCTCGGGGCGCAGCCCCGCGCACACCCGGCGCTCCGCGAACTGCCGTGCGACCGTGGCCAGCTGCGCCCGCGGGCGCCCCTGCAGCAGCCGCCGGCAGAGGCGCTCGTGGAGCCGTCCCTCGAGGCGCCCGCCCACCCCGCCCAGGGGGGGGGTGGCGGGGGCGCGTTCCTCCTGCACGGCGCGCCGGAGGTCGAGGGGGAGGCACGGGACGAGCGTGGCGAGCGCGAGCGCCATGGCGGGGGCGCCGGCGACGGCGCGCAGGAAGGGGAGGCTGGTGTCGGTGCGGGTCAGCGTCCCGTCGAGGTCGAACACCACCACCCGACCGGTCATGCCGAGGCCGGGGCGTCGTGGATGGGGATCTCGTACATGCGGTAGCGCCGGGCCGGTCGCAGTCCGAGCTGGTCGGCGAGCCGGTTGACCTCCACGTTGGTGGCCTGGGTCCACGACAGCTCGCCGCGGACGAAGCGGCGCTGCCCGCGACGGATGGCGTCATGCACCAGCAGGAGGGTGGCGCCTGACTTCCGGAACTCCGGCAGGATGCCGAAGACGGCCAGGCGTCCCTCCTGACAGGGTTGGGTTCGCAGCCGCCAGGCGAGCCGCAGGAGCCGCGCCCAGTCGGGCCAGCGCCGTGTGCCGGCGAGGTGCGCATTGAGGTCCGGCAGGACGATGGAGAGCCCGGCGGGCACCCCCTCCATTTCGATGATGAGCACCGATTGCGGATCGAGCTGCCCCGCCAGCTGCGCCGCCCACCGCTGTGCCGAGGGGGGGGTGAGCGGCATGAAGTTCCACTCGTGGTGGAGGGATTCGTTGAAGAGGCGCGACACCAGCGGCGCCTCTTCATCGAGTCGACTCAGGTTGACGGGGCGGACGGTGAAGGGGAGCCTGGCGCGCAGCCGGTCGGTGAGCGCGTCCATCCGCGCCGCGAATCCCGGCTCGAGCGACGGTTCGAGGTCGTAGGCGAGCATGTCCATGGCCGGGCGCAGGCCGATGGCTTCGCACACCGCGCCGTACTCCGGGGGGTTGCCCGGCATGCCGAAGCAGGGGCGGCCGCCGAAGCCTTCCACCTGCACGCCGCAGCTGTCGTTCTGACTGGGGTTGACCGGGCCGCGGAGCCGGTCGCACCCGAGGGGCGCGAGCGCGTGCCGCACCGCGGCCAGGAGCGCTCGGGCCACCTCGGCGTCGGTGAAGTCGAAGAAGCCGAAGAAGCCGGTGCGGTCGCCATGGAACGCGTTGTGCGTGCGATTCACGATGGCGGCGATGCGCCCCACGGGGCGGCCATTCCGCCAGGCGAGGAATCCGGTGATGTGCCCGTGCTCGGAGAATTCATGGCGCCGCCGGCCGAACTGCCGGACGCTGCCGGGGATTGGCGGGACGAAGGTGGCCGCCTCCCCGTGCAACCGCTCGGGGAGGCGCTCGAAGGTCCGCCATGCGCGCCACCCCACGCAGGGGCGGACCGACACGGCTGCTGCGGCGGGGGCGGGGGGTGCCACGCGCCTGTTCGGTTGGGACACGGTGCAGTAGCTTCCGGTGACAAGGGGCAAGGGCTGGTCGCGCTTCCCGCGCGAATCCACGCTGGAAGCCCTGCACGAATCCCTGCACGAATCCCTGCGCGAAACCCTGCGCGAATCCCTGCACGAATCCATGCACGAATCTACCGGGGGATCCTCCATCGTGACTACGCAGGAGCGGCTGGCCGACCTGCTCGTGAGCAAGTACGGGGTGGAGCGGGCCACGCTGGTTCCGGAGGCGTCCATGGCCGCCCTCGGGCTTGACTCGCTGTCGTTGGCGGAGCTGATGTTCGACATCGAGGACGCGTTCGGGATCACGCTGAAGCAGGAGGGGACGGAGCTGCGGACCTTCGGGGACGCGGTCGGGCTCATCGACGCCGCCCGCGCGGGGCACAGCGAGCCGGCTGGCTGATTGGTGCCGCGCCGGCGCGTCTTCGTCACCGGGATCGGCTGGATTACGCCGCACGGGGACGATGTGGCTGCGGGGTTCGCGCGGCTGTGCGCGGGGGAGTCGGCGGTCCGACACGACCCGATCCCCGGCTGGCCGGATGCGGCCGGTCCGCTGCTGGCGCGCGCGCGGTGGGATCCGGGGGTGCTCACGCCGGCCCAGACGGTGGCGATGGATCCCGTGGCCCAGATGGGGTTGCTTGCCGGCACGCGCGCGATCGAGCGGGCGGGGCTTGCGGCGCACCACCCGGCGCTTGTCTCCGCGGGGGTGCATGTCGGGTGCGGCCTGGGGGGCGCCTCGACGCTCGACGAGGGATTCGCGCGGTACTACGCGCGCCAGCTGCGCACGGCGCGACCGACCAGCGTGGCGCGCATCATGCCCAACGCGACGGCCGGCCACCTGTCGATGGCCTTCGGCATCACCGGCCCCAATCACAGCTACTCCGTCGCGTGCGCCTCCTCGGCGGCCGCCATTGGCGAGGCGTTTCGGGCCATCCGTGACGGCTATCTGGAGTGCGCCGTGGCCGGGGGCGCGGAGGCGATGATCACCCACCCCATCCTGATTGCGTGGGCGGCGGCCGGGGTGCTGGCGCGCGAGCACCCCGACGGGGCAGCGGCGTCGGTGCGCCCCTTTGATGCCGCTCGCACGGGGTTCGTGCTGGGCGAGGGGGCCGCGATGCTCGTGCTGGAGAGCGAGCCGCAGGTGGTGCGCCGGGGTGCCGAACCGCTTGGCGAGATCGTGGGTTACGGCGCGTCGGCCGACGCCTCGCACCTCACGCAGCCGCTGGCGGCGGGGCAGGTGCGCGCGATGCGCGCGGCCCTCGCGGACGCCGGTCTCCCTCCGGAGGCGGTGGGGTATGTCAACGCCCACGCCACGGCCACGCCGGTGGGCGACCCGCTGGAGCTGGAGGCCATCCGGCAGACGTTCGGGGCGCACGCGCCCAGGTTGGCGATCAGCGCCACCAAGTCGATGCACGGCCACCTGATCGGGGCGGCTGGCGCGCTGGAATTGGCGATCACCCTGTTGGCGGTGCAGCAGGGGCAGCTCCCCCCGACCGCCAACCTGGACACCCCCGATGTCGGGGCGGACCTTGACCTGGTGGCGCGCACGGGCCGCGCCGCGCCAGGGCTTGAGGTGGCGCTGTCCAACTCCTTCGCCTTTGGCGGTGCGAACGTGAGCCTGGTGGTCCGTCGCGTGGTTGGTTGACGGGGCGGCTCACGCGCCTTGTGCGTTTGGGAGCCATCATTGCGCCATTACAGCAAATTCATCACGCTATCATAAAAGCACTATCAATACTTTATCGCGCCACTATTGCGACGGTGCATAGTTGCGCGTCCACAACGTCTGGGACCGGCTGAGCTCGGCGGTCCATCGCGCCGCGTCCCATCCCAGCTCCGCACGGCAGATCGCCGCCAGGCGCGGGTCCGCGGCGGCCTCGGCGGGGCGCTGCATCCCGATGCGGGTGCGGCGCAGCAGGAGGTCGTCGAGATGCTCGACCCCCTCGGCGCGCGCGCTCCACCGGAGTTCGACCCACAGCGTCCTGGTGCCCGGGACCATGGTGAGTTCCCCTGGCCCCGCCGCCGCAACCACGGCGGCCGCCTCGGCCCCGTGGCGACCGACCAGGCGTCGCCAGCCCTCGGCCGTGACTCCGGCGGGGGGCGCGAGGTCGCCGTGGCGGTCGGCGTCCCCGAGGCGCCCGCCGACGCGTCCCGCGCCCGCGCCGGCCCCCGGTGCCAGACGGGGCGCGATGCGGCGCATCGCCTCCGCGATCACGGCCTGGAAGCCGGTCAGCTTGCCACTGATGACGGTCAGCAACCCGTCCTCCTCCCACACGACCGATTGGCGGCTGGCCCGCGAGGGATCGCCGCCCCCCTGGTCGGCGACGGGGCGGACCCCTGCGTACGAGGCGACCAGGTCGCCACGGCCGATGGAGGCCCCCGGCACGCAGTGCTGGATCCCCTCCAGCAGCTGCGCGATCTCCGCCGCCGTCGCGCGCACCGCCCCGTCCCCCTCGCTCCCGCCGTCCACATCGGTGGTGCCGACCAGCACCACGTCGTCCCACGGCAGCATGTACTGGTGGCGCCCCGTGGCGGGGTGCCGATACCCGATGGCGCTCTGCAACGGGAACCGCTGCCGGGAGAGCACGAGGTGCGTGCCACGGATCGGCCGCAGCCGAGCGGCGGACGCGGGGAGGCGCCGCAGGGTGTCGGCATCGGCGCCGGTGGCATTGACCACCACCGCGGCGTGGACGGCGGCCGAGGCGCCCGTGCGGCCATCCACCACCTCGGCGCCCACCACCGCGCCGCGCCGGTCGCGCCGCACCCGCTCGACGCGAACGTGATTGAGGGCCACGCCACCGCCCTGTGCCGCCACCCGCAGCTGCCGGAGCACGAGGCGCGCATCGTCGGTCACGGCATCCCCGTACAGGAAGCCGCCGTCCAGCCCCTGGGCGCGCACTCCGGGGACCCGCTCCGCCACCTCATCGGCGGCCAGCCGCCGCCAGCTGCGGCGATGTCCGCGCAGGAGATCGTACATGCGCACCCCGAACCCGTACTTCACGCGGTCCAGGACGCGGTCGCGGTAGGTGGGGAGGACGAACGACAGGGGTTCGATCAGCCCCGGGTGCGTCGCCAGCAGGCGGTCGCGTTCGCGCAGGAGGGTGCGCGTCATGGCGACGCGGCCGTGGCTGAGGTAGCGCATCCCGCCGTGCACCAGCTGGCCGGAGTGCCCCGACGCCCCGGAGGCGAAGTCGCGCCCTTCCAGCAGCAGCGATCGCAGGCCGCGTCGGGTGGCCTCGGCGTGCAGGCTCGCCCCCGTGATCCCGCCGCCGATCACCAGCACGTCCCACGGCTCGGCCAGGCACGCCCACGCGGCCTCACGGTCCGGGACGATCCCCGGGCCGCCCGTTCCGACCGGCGCCGTCATGCCGCGGTGCCGGGCCGATGCGACACCATCGGACGGTGCAGCGGACGCCGGCGCCCCTCCTCCACCAGCACCGTGGCGAGGCGATGGATCGCCGAGGCCGGCAACTCCGGATAGCAGGGCACGAACAGCAGGTGCGTCGCGATCCACGCCGCGTGGGGCGCCACCGCCTGCGGGCGCTCCGGCGGCGCGGCGACGGCCCCGAGGCTGGACGCACCGGTGGTGGCATCGAACCCCGCCGCCCGCAACCGCGTGATGGCGGCCTCCGGGTCGACCGCGAGCACGGGAAAGAGCCAATAGGTGCGGGTGGCCATGACACGTCCGGGGAGCGGCAGGTGCGGGTCCACCGCGTGCGCAAGGCGCGCGCCCACGGCCGCCTGCGCCTCGACGCGGCGACTGGGCGTGTCCAGGCGCCACGCGAGCATGGCCAGCACGGGTGCGCTGGGCCGCTGGCGCAGGCGCCCCAGCAGCTCGCCGCCGCGGAAGCTGCGCGCCGCGTCCCGCAGCACCGGGTCATGATCGCGACCGGCCAGCCGACAGGCCGCCCGGAACAGCGCGAACAGGGGTGGCATGGTCAGCAGCTGCATCGCGCCGTACTTGAGCGCCCGCTGCGCCTGGCTCCCCCGCGACTGCACCGGGTGGCCGGCGAGGTGCGCGGCCACCCGCGCGCGCAGCGCCCCCTCGCGGAACAGGAGGAACGCTCCGCCCATGGCCGTGCCGGTCTTGATCGGCCCGAGGCTGAACATCCGCACGTCGCTGGCCGGGCTCCCCGCGTGCCGCCCCGGGATCCACGACTGCGCCACATCCTCCACGAACAGCAGGCCGTGGGCCGCGGCAAACTCCCGGGCCGCCGCGAGGTCGACCACGCCTCCGAAGAGGTGCGCCGCCACCAGCACCCGCGCGCGCGGCGAATGTGCCGTGCGCAAGGCCGCGAGGTCGGGGGCGAGGGTGTCCGGATCGATGTCCACCGGCACCGGCACCAGGCCGTGTGCGCGCACGATCCGCGGCAGGTCGGGGATGGTGAGCGCCGTCAGGAGCACCTCGCTCCCGGCGGGGAGCGCGAGGACCGTCAGGAGCGCGTCGAATCCCGTGCGCACCGACAGGCAGGTCACGGGAGGCACGCCGTCCTCCCATGGCTGTGCGAGGCGCGCCTCGAGGCGCGCCCGACGGTGCGGGAGGACGCATACTCCGAGCGCGCGCCCGATCCCGCCCCACGACAGGTCGAGCCGTGCGCGAAAGTGCATGCGGGCAAATCTAGACGGGCACCGGGGCGCGAGGGAACGCACGCGCCGTCCCGTCAGCGCCCCGTCGCCTCAGGGTTGCCTGGTGGCGTCGTAGCACTGGTCGTGCGCGTCCAGCACCTTCGACCAATCGGAGGTCTCCAGCGCCGGTGTCGGTCCCGCGGCCAGGCGGGCCCGTCGCGCCGCATCGGTGGCCAGCGTCCCCAGCGCGAGGCCCAACTCCGCGTCGTCACGCACCAGCCAGCCGTCCCGGTGGTTCTCGAGGAAGTCGGCCGGCCCGCTTCCCTGCCGCGCCACCACCGGCAGCCCGCACGCGCGCGCCTCCAGCGCGGCGATCCCGAACGCCTCCAGCCGAGAGGCGAGGGCAAAGAGGTCGGCGTGGCGCAGGGTGGCCCGCACCGTCTCGGGTGGCAGCCACCCGGTGACCGTGATGGCGTCCCCCACCCCCAGCCACGCCGCGAGCCCGCGGACCGGGGCGGCCTCCACCCCGTCGCCCACGAGCCGCAGGCGCAGCGACACCCCGTGGCGTCGCGCCATGGCATGGGCCTGCGCGAAGGCCCGCACCAGCGCGAGCCCCCGCTTGCGCGGCTGCAGCCGCATGACGCTCACCACGCGCACCTCACCGGGTTGGCGCGCGCCCCACGGATCGTCCTCGGCCGCCGCGGTGTGCGCCGTCCTCCCCCACCACGCGCGGTCAATGCCGTTGGGGAGCAGGTCGATGCGGGCCGTCCCCACCAGGGGGCGCATGTGCGCCGCGACGGTTGGGCTCACGGCCGTCCACCGCACCGGACGCCGCGGCATCCCCAGGGCGCGCCCCACCAGCCGCAGCGGCGCGGCGAAGTGGCGCCACACCGAGTGCACGGTGGCCACCGTGGGCAACCCCAGCGCGGTGGACGCCACCAGGGCGTGATACGCGAGCGGCACGATCAACCCGACATGCACGTGCACGAGATCGAAGCCGCCCTGGGCGAGGGCGCGGCGCACCACGGCGTGCGTGCCGGGGAGCGCCGCAATCTTGGCCCCCGGCACCCGGGCCACGGGGAGTCGCCGCACCGTGATGCCGTCCACCGCGGCGGGGCCGGGGAAGGAGGTGAGCACTTCGACGTCGTGTCCGCGCGCCTTGAGGCCGCCGGCCAGCGCGTGCAGCTGGACCTCCATGCCGCCCCGTCGGGGGAGGTACCAGTCGCTCACCAGTGCGATGCGCCGACGCGGGGGGTCGGCCATCATCCGCGGGGGTCCCGCCCCTGCTGCGCCCGGATCACGGCCGCCTGGGCGCGTGCCTGGAAGTCCCGGTCGGCCGGCGTGCGCCGCGGCAGGTCGCGCGCCTGCTCGTACTCCCGCACCGCCTCGGCGCGCCGTCCCACCGCCCACAGGGCGTCCGCCAACCCCAGCCGGAAGAGCGGCTGGGCGGGGTCCAGGGAGACGGCGCGCGCGAGCCACTGCAGCGCCTGCGGCCACCGCGCCGCGGCGACGATCTCGGTCCGGAAGGGGCGGCTGAGGAGCCGCGCCACCGGGTTGAGCGTCAGCACCTCGTACTGCAGCTTGCCGAGGGCGTACCAGGCGGCGGCGTCGGTGGAGTCGCGTGCGAGCAGCCGGCCCGCGAGGGCCTGGACCTCCCGGGTCAGGCGGACCGTCTCCACCAGCCCCGTCTGCACCGCCAGCTGTCCCTTGGCGGCCAGCGCCCATCGCATCCCCTCGAGGTCCTCGGGCGCGGCGGCACGCAGGTGGTCGGCGTGCGCGGCCCCGCGCCGAAACCAGCCGTTCTCGACGTCGGTGCCGGTGGCGAGGATGCCGAGGTACACGGCGGCGCGGGCGGCCCGCCAGCGCGCCTCGCGGTCGGTGGGCAGGCGCGCCAGGCGCGCTTCGAGGCGCTCCAGTGCCTCCCGCACCTGCTCGGCGGCCAGCAACGCGTCGGCTTCCTGCACCTCGGGCGCCACGCCTGGCGCCTGCGCCTGGAGATGCGACAGAAGGCCGCCGCCCAGTGCGAGGAGGGCGCCCAGGGCGGGGATCGTCAGGGCCATCCGCATGGCCGGCTCAGCGCAGCGTGAGCACGGGAGACCAATAGGTGCGGAACACCGGCCCCCGACGGACCCGCGCATCGTCCACCGGCCACGCCATCTCGACGCGGTACACGGTGCCCGAGCCGGCGGGGAAGGCAAACCGGAACCCGCCCCCCACCGCCATGCGCCACCCCGTATCCATCCCGAACGGGGTGCCGGAACGCCAGCCTCGGCCGTAGTCCACGAACCCGGTGAGCCCGACGTCCGCCGCCGGCCGGAACCAGGGGAGGTCGAAGCGGTCCTCGGCAAAGAGCGTGAGGGTGCTCCCGGCGGGGAGCTCCTCGTTGGTGTATCCGCGGACGCCCTCTTCCCCGCCCAGCGTCCGCTGGAACGGCTGGTCATTGCGCGCACGCTGGTCCACGCGCACCCCGGCGACCACGCGATGCAACGCCGTGGGCGGCAGGCGCAGGTAGCCGACGCCGCGCCCGCTCACCCCCAGTTCCCGCCACACCGTCCCCTCGGCGGACGCCCTGTCGAATCGCACCGCGCGGCCGGCCACGAGCCCCTGCAGCAGCAGCGGCCCCGCCATCCGCGTGGCATACCCCTCCAGCTTCATGTAGCTCCCCACGGGCGTGGTCTGCCAGGTCGTCACGGTGCGTCCCACAGTGAGCATCAGCTCGGTCCCTTCGGCGATCGTCTGCGCGCCGGACATCAGGTCGAGCCCCGGGGCGGCGCTGAAGCGGATGCGTCGCCATCCGGCGGTGAGACCGAGGCGCATCCACGAGTCCGGGGACGCGTGCGCGGCGAGCTCCCGCGTGACGGCGTCCGACACGGGGAGCCCCGTGGTGAAGTCGCGGTTGAGCACGAGGCGGGGGGCACCCGTCAGGGTCCGACGGATCAGCTCGAGCTCCGCGCCGACCACGCGCAGGGCGCCCGCCTGTCCGGTGCGCCGCTGCGCCCGGGCCAGCCAGTTGCGGTCGTCCAGCGGGAGCACGACGTGGGTCGGTCCACTGCCCGCGCCCGTCAGGTACGCAAAGGGGCGTTGCTCGGCCTGTGCGCTCATCGACCCCGATGCGCCGGGCCCCTCCTCGAGCCAGGGGCGCGTCACTTCCTGTCGCCAGTAGCGGCCGACGCGCGTGACGCCGACGGTTCCCCGCGCGAACGCCTGGGTCCCCAGGAAGCGGGTGCTGGAGAGCGCGACCAGCCGCACGCGGTCCTCGCGGAAGTCGCGCCACCGCACCGACGCTCCCAGCCCGCGCCCGAGCAGGTTGCGCTCCGCGAGGAGCCCTCCCTTGTAGCGGAAGCGGTTCTCCACGTCGAACTCGGGGCTGACCTCCGTGGACCACTCGTCCCACAGCCGCACGTGGACGACCCACGTGGAATCCGGCCGCTGCTGCGACGTCGCCTCGGCGCGGGCGACGAAGGGCAGGTCGCGCAGGCGTCGGACCGAATCGTCCACGCGGGCGGTGTCATAGCAGTCGCCTTCGGCGATGCGCAGCAGGCCGCGCGCCACGTCGGGCCGGGTGCCGACGTGCAGGCGATCGACGAAGGCGAGCCCCCACCCCAGGCGCCGTCCGGCGAGGTCCTCCGGGGCAAAGAGGCCATGCGACACGACGACGATGCGGGCCACGCGATGGCAGACGGCGGGATCGGCGGCGCGCAACGGAGGGACCACCGCACCACTCGCCGCCGTCAGCAACAGGAGGCGCCGCCGCCACCTGCCCACGCGACCGGTGCAGGCGCCCCGCGTGCATCCGGTCGCCGGCCGCGCCGTCACTCCCCAGGGCATCCCGAAGTATACTCCTGCCCACGATGAGCGGACACCCCCACGGAGGCGCCCTGCCGCATCACGCCCGCGTGCCGTCGCCGTGGTGGACATCGGCGGTGCGCGCGCGTGGGCGCGTGGCCTGGCTGGCGGCGGCCTGGGGCGTGTTGCTGCTGGCGGGGTGGACGCTGTGGGTCGCGCGGCAGCCGCTCGATCCGGATTACACCTCCGGGGAACTGCGGGATCACCTGACGGCGTGGGCCGACGGGGAGCGCCTCTATCCCCCACTTGGCTCGCGCCCGCCGCTGCGGGTGCTCAACTATCCGCCGTTGGCGCTCCTCGTGGCGCGGGCCTTCATGGCTGGCGGCGCCTCCCCCCTTGCCGCAGGACGCCTGGCCTCGACGGCCGGGCTGGTGATCCTCCTGGCTGGCGTCGCCTGGTGGGTGCGCGCGCGCGGTGCGCGCCCACCCGCCGTGGCGGGGACGCTCGGCCTCCTCGCCGGGAGCTTCCCCCTGTTGTATGCCAGCGGGCAGTTCCATGTCGAGCCGTGGGCCTCCGCGGGGATGCTGTGGGGCGCGGCGCTGCTGGATCGCGCCCGCACGGTGGGCGACCGCCCCTCACTCCCCGCCGCGCGCCGCACCGCCCTGCTGGCCGGAGGGCTCCTGGCTCTCGGCGTCTTCGGCAAGCAGACCGCGGTGGTCCCGGTCCTCGTGATCCTGGCATGGAGCGTTCGGCATCGGCATGCGGTGGCCCCCGCGGCTCTGGCCGGCCTGCTTGCGGCTGGCGTCGGCGGCGCCGCCATCCTGACCGCTGTGTGGGGGCTTGAGCCCTGGCGCCATCTGGTGCTGTACACGGTCGGCACCCCGGAGCTTGCGAACCTCGGGAGGCTGCTGCTCCGCTATGTGGCGCCCTGGACGGTCTTCCTGGTCTGGAGCGGGGTGGCCATCGCCCGCCATCGGGACCGATCGGTTGCCGACCTGGTCCCGGTGCTGGTGGTGACGACGGCCCTCTGGTCGCTCTCGGCGGTGCGTGCGGGGGCGTCCTTCGGCTATTTCCTCGACCTGCACGTGCTGGTGGCCGTGTGGGTGGGCCCCTCGCTGTTCGCCGCCACCGGCCCATGCTGGCCCAACGGGGGCGCCTGCTCGCCCCGGATCACCGTGCTCCTGCTGGCGCAGCTTCTCGCCGCCGCCGTCGGAACGACCCTGGCGCTCGGCCTCAACGTCACGCGCCGGATGGATCAGGGGGCGGCCGTGGCCGCCACCTGCGCGCGCGTGGCCGGCACCGCCACGCTCTTCGAGGAGGCGGGGCTGGCCCGCGCCTGCGGCATGCGGGCCTGGCTGCACCCGTTCATCCTGGCCTCGCTGGCACAGCAGGGACGCTGGGATCCCGCCCCGGTGGAGCGGATGCTGGCCGAGGGGTACTGGCAGGGCGCGGTGCTCCCCTTCGACCCGCGCCGTCCGGTGCCTGAGCCGCATCGCGATCGCTGGAGCCCCGGGATGCTGCGGGCGTTTCGCACCGCGCCGGTGATCGAGTCGCTTGGAGCCGGCCGCTGGCTGGTGCGCTGGCGTTCACCCTGAGCGGGCCGACGCGCGGTCTGCCAGCAGGGCGGCGACAACGCCTACGGCGGCGCCGGCGAGGATGTCCACCGCGTAGTGGTACCCCCCGGCGACCGCGCCCACACAGAGGCCGGCCGCGAGCAGCGCGAGGGGCATGGCGGGGAGGGCCCGGGTGCGCCATGCCATGACGGCGAGGGTCACGGCGACCCCCGCGTGGAGGGAGGGGAACGCGGTGCCGGCCGAGGATCCGCGTGCGAGGATGCTCTGGACGAGGGTCGCCACCGGTCCGCTGTGCGCCTCGGCGGGTGTGGCCCACAGGTAGCGCGGCCCCCGCACGGGGATGACCAGATGGAGCGTGTAGCTGGTGACGAACGTGGCGATGACCGCGGCCCGCGTGCGCCGAAACGCCTCATGCCGTCCCCGCTGCCACAGCCACGCCAGCGGCAGGACCACCAGCGGGTAGTACGCGAGGTAGGCCAGCTGGAACAGCTCGCGCACCACGGATCCCGGCAGCTGCGCCGCGAGGTCGCGGGAGGGGTGGCTACCGAACAGCGTCAGTTCCCAGCGCTGCACCAGGTCGTCCCGGTAGCGCACCGGGCCCTGCGCGAGCGCCTCGTGCAGGGTCGGGATGAGGGCATAGGTGGCGACCGTGGCGAGGAGGATCCCCCAGGCGGCGATGGCCGGCTGGCGTCCGCGTGCGCCGCTGGCGGCTGGCGCGGGGGGGCGCAGCGGCCCGCCGGCGAGCAGCACCAGGGCGCCGCCCCCGACGGTGGGCACCAGGAATGCGGCGTGTTGGACGAGCGCGAGCACCAGCGCGGGGGTCCGTGCCATGCCCAGCCACTGGTACAGCAGTGACGTTGCCGCCTCGTAGGGGCCCAGGTTGGCCGGGGTGATGGGGAGCATCCCGGCGACCAGCGTCGTCCCCAGCGCGGCCGGGAGCGACGCCCACGGCAGGGGGGCGTCGTACGCGCGCCACACGCAGGCGATGGCGGCCGCCTCCGCCGCCTTGGAGGCGACGGCCAGCAGCAGTGCGCCGCCGAGCGCCGCTCCTGGCCAGCGGAGGCCCGCCGGAGCTTGGGTGGGGCGCCCGTTGGAGGGCATGGCCGGTGATTCCCGGCGAGGCCACCAACGTGGCCACCAGTGGGCGGGCCATCGTCCACGGCGCCACAGGAGGAGGGCGAGCAGTGCGGCCACCGCGCACCCTCCGGCCAGCAGGAGGGCGGTCTGCCGCAGCGTCGCCGGCACGGGACCCACGCCGATGGCGAGCCCCAGCACCAGCAGCTTCACGATCCCCTCCACCGCCTGGTCGGCCAGCAGCAGCCCGGCGGCGCCCCGCACCCCCAGTCCGCCGCCGTCCCGGTGCGCGAGCATCGCCACCGCGGCCGCATGCCCGGCGCCATAGGGGACGGTGTTCATGATGGTCGAGGCGGTGGCGGCGATGGGGAGCAGCCTGCGCCATGACGGCGGTGCCGCGCCCATGAGGCCGGCCAGCACCGACCAGAGTGCGGCCCAGAGGGGGAGCACCAGCGCGTTGGCTGCCAGGGCCGCCAGCAGCCAGCCGCTGCCACGCGGCCGGATGGCGGTGGCGACGTCGTCCCACGCCACCCCGCGCAGGACCAGCCACAGGATCACCACCGCCCCTGCGACGGCCGCCAGCGGCCGCCACCCTGCGAACGGGACTGCCGCGACGCGCCCGGGCGCCGCGCTCCCGGGTTCGGTCACAGCGCGTCGAGTTGGACGAAGGTGGCGCCCCGGGCGCGGAAGTCGGTCAGCACCTCACGCAGCTTCGCCAGCGCCGTGTCTCCCGTCCGAAACCGGCAATCCCATCGGATGGGCGCCTGGCGCAGGTCCACGAATTCCCAGGGGTGGACGAACAGCACCACGGGATCGGCGAGCGCCCGGAGCCAGGGCCACCGGAGCGGGTCGGGGGCGCGCAGCACGGAGGAGGTCACCGAGGCCGGGATGCGCCGCAGGGGGCCGGATGGCGTGTCGACCATCCCCGCCCGCCGTCCGCCGCCGCGCTTGTAGCGCGCGCCCGATGCGTCGAGGGTGATCCCCGCCTCCGTCAGCAGCGGGAGGAACCGCTCGGGAAAGCGCAGGTACGGGGCCCGGAATGCCGTGATGTCCGGCCCGCCGAGGGCGCGCAGGATGGCGAGGCTCGTCACGATCTCGTCGCGCGCCGCCTGCTGGTCCATCCGGTCGAACGGCGCGTGGGTCATGCCGTGGCACCCGATGGTGTGCCCCGCCTCGCGCATCGCGCACACCAGGGCGGGGGAGCGTCGCGCCACGTCGCCCGTGGTGAACACCGTGGCCGGCACCTCCAGCTCCCGCAGCAGGGCCAGCACGCGGGGCATTCCTTCGTCCACCCCGCGGAAGTGCGTGGTCAGCCAGGGCGGGCAGTCGGGCTCAAGATCGATAGTGAAGGCGACGCGCAGGCAGACCTCCCCGGGACCGGTGCCACGGCGGGCAATATAGCCGGACGCGGTTGTTCGCGCGTGGGCGCGCGGGATAGACTCCAGCGAGCGCCGCACCCCGCACCCCAGCCCTCCGCCCGTGCCCCCCACCAGACGGCTGACCCATGCGGCGGTGCTGACGGCCCTCGTCCCGACGGGCGCCTCCGCCCTGGCCATCTGGCATGCCATCGCGTCGCAGGGGTGGGCGGCCTGGGGGGTGGCCACGATGCCGCGCCGAACGCCCGCGAGCACCTCGTTTGCCGACCTGGCCAACATCACCGCGACGGCGGACTGCCTGCTGGCCCGCCTCCCGGTTGCGGGATGCGATCCGTACGGCCGCCCATTCCAGCCGTATGTGGTGCTGCCCGCGCGGCTGCTGGCCCTGGCGGGCTGGGGGACCGGTCAGACCGGCCTGGTGGGGGGGCTGCTCGCGCTGTGCACCACGCTGGCCGTCGCGGCGCTCGCGTTCCTCATCGCGCGCGGCTGGCGCCGCGGGCTTGGCAGCCTGGGGCTCGCGCAGGGCGCGCTGGCGCTCCTGGCCGTCTCTCCTCCGGTGATGCTTGCGGTCGAGCGGGGGCAGCTCGAGCAGGCCACCTTGGGGCTGGTGCTGGTCTCCGTGCTGCTCCTGCGGCGCGACACCGCCGGCGCGTGGGGGGGCATGCTGCTGAGCCTTGCCGCCACGGCGTCCAAGTATTTCTGCGTCGGGATGTTCCTCCCCTTCGCGCGATTGGACAGCTGGCAGCGGCGTCGGTGGCCCGTCCTGCTGGCCATGGTCGCCAGCGGCGCCTTCCTCCTTGCGTCGGTGCCCGAGATCCGGCAGGCGGTGGACGCCAGCCAGGCCGGGACCCCGCAGACCACGCGATCCGCCTTCGGCCTTGCCACCATGTTCGCGACCATGCTCAGCCCCTGGCCGATGGGCTTCGAGCCGCCCCCCGCGATCGCCGCGCGGTGGGGCACGCTGCATCTCGTCGGCCTCGCCCTGCTGGTGGTGGTGGTGGTCGGGAGCGTCGCCGTGATGCGCCGCACGGCGCTCCGCCTCCCCTCCCCCCTGGCCATGACCCTGCTCCTTGGGGGCGGCGGGGTTCTCGCGCTCCCCTACCTGCTGGGCACGTCGCATGACTATCGCCTCCTGTTCCTCCTTCCCGTGGCGGCGGGATGCGCCCGGTGGATCGGCGAGACCCCCGATGGCGCTCCGCCGCCGCTGCCCCTCGTCCTCCTGGTCCTCAGCCTCGGGGCTGCCCTGGGTGGCACGTCGATGGTGGTCGGGGTCGGCCACGCGGGGTTGCCCCGGGCGGTCCTCGTCCTGGGCGACCTGGCGCTGCTGTTGACGCTGGCGCTGGTGCTGGCCCTCTGGGTGCACCTCGTCCGCGCGGACGTGCGGTCGGCGGCGACCTGATCGATGCGGACCCGGGAGCTCCGTGCCCTTGCCGCCGCCTCGGGCCTGCTGGCGTGCGCGATCGCGCTGGACCATGGGCACTATTCGCCCCGCGCCCTCGCGGTGCTGTTGGCGGGGTGCGGGGCGGCCGCGATGGCGGTGCATGCCGGCCTGCGCCCAGATGACGCGGCACCGGGAGCCCGGTCGGCCGCCACTGGGGCCGCCACGCCGGATGCGCGGCCGGAGGCGTCGTTGGAGGTGTCGCTGGCCGCCCTGCTGGTCGGCTTGCTGGTCGCGGGGGCGCTTGACGACCCGGGGGTGTTCCTTCGCGCCCCGGGCATCGTGCCGGCCTACATCGCGCAGCAATGGGGGCTGGCCGCCCTGGTGGTGGCCTGCCTGCCGCGCCTGCGGCGTGGCGGCGATCTCCCGACCGGCGTGGTGGGTGCCGGGGTGTTGACGGCCATCCTGTTCCGGGGCTGGATGGTTCGTGCCTCGCCCGAGCCCGCCATCGACGTGTGGTGGCAGTTCCAGCAGTCCGCCGCGCACCTGCTTGACGGATTGAACCCGTACACGACGCCGGTGTCCGATCCCACCGGCGCCGCCGAGCGGTTCGGGTATGTCGTGCGGGGCTACGCCTATCCACCCGGCACGCTTCTCGTCCAGACGCTCGCCTTCGCGGCGTTTGGGGACGTGCGGTATGCCTCGCTGGCGGCGGACCTCGTCACGGCCGCCATCGTGTGGTCCGTGGCGCGACCGGTCCGCCCGACGACCGCGGCGCTGCTCGCCCTGCTCGTGCTGCACCAGCCCCGCAGCCTGTTCGTGCTGGAGCAGTCGTGGCAGGAACCGTTGCTGGCCGCGTTCCTCGCCGCCACGGCCGCCCTCCTGCTCCGTCGCGCGGCCGGCCCTTCGGTCGGGGTGCTGGCCGGTCTGGCGCTGTCGCTCAAGCAGTACCTCATCGTCTTTGTCGCCCCGTTCCTGCTGCGTCGCGGCCTCCGCGCCGCGTGGCCTGCCCTGGTCATCGGGGGCATGGTGGCGTGGCTCCCCTTTCTGGTGTGGGATGCGCCCGCGGCGCTGCGGCACGGGCTCTGGTTCCAGCTGCAGACGCCGTTCCGTCCTGATGGCCTCACCCTGCTCTCGGCGCTGCATGCGGCCACGGGGGCGACGCCGGGGAAGCAGCTGGCCGCGGTGGCCGGGGTGGCGACCAGCGTCGCGCTGGCGTGGCACACGCGGACGGCTGCACCCGCCGGGGCGTGGTTGCGCGCCGGCACGATGGCGATGCTCGTGGCGTTCCTGCTTGGCAGCCAGGCCTTCGCCAACTACTACCACCTCATCGCGCTGCTGCTCCTGGTGCTCGTGGCGGTCCGGCTTCGCGAGGGGGGCACGGCGGGGTCCTCGGCACAGGGTGACGCGGATGCCTGAGCGGGCGGGGGCGCGGATGCGGGCGGTTTTGGTCGGCCGCTGGCGCGACTGGCTTGGCCTGCTGGTGCGCGGCGCGGCCGTGGTCTTCGTGGCGGGGTGGGCGCTGAGCCGCTGGGACAGCCGCACCGGATTCACCGCGATGCCCCGGTTTGGTGAACGGTTCGCCGAGCGCCGCCTTCCGCAGCTGGCCGGACATCCGATCGCCCCGTCCGCGGGGGATGGCTACGACGGGCAGTGGTACGCCCAGCTGGCGGTGAATCCGCGGGTCACGGACTCCACCGTGCTCCGGGCGCTCGACAAGCCCGCGTATCGCGCGCGGCGCATCGCCGTGCCGCTCCTCGCGCACCTGCTGGGGGCCGGCGCGCCGTGGCGCACACTCCAGCTGTTCGTGCTGCTGCATGTCGCGGCCTGGTGCGCCCTGGCGGCGCTGCTGTGGCGCCGGCTTCCCGGGGGGGACTGGCGGGCGACGGCCGCGTGGTGCGGGGCGGTGCTGGGGACGGGGGCGTTGGACAGCCTGCGCATGACGCTGACCGATCTCCCCGCCGTCCTTGGCCTGGTCATCGCCATCCTCGCCGTGGAGGCGCATCGCACGACCCTCGCGACGGCCGCGATGCTCCTGGCCGGATTCACCCGGGAGCTGTCCCTTGGCGGGCTCCTGGCGCTGCAGCGCGGCGGTGACCGTCCGTGGGGCGGATGGGGGATCTGGTGCAGGCGTGCCGCCATCGCCGCGCCCGTGGCGGCGTGGTGCGGGTGGCTGCTCCTCCGGACGCCTGGCGCGGTGGGCCACGAAGGCAATATTACGTGGCCCGGGCTCGCCATGGCGCAGCACTTCGCGTTTTGCGTGCGCCGTCTGGTGGCCGGCGACCACGACGGTCAGTGGTGGTTCGGCCTCGTCGGTGGCCTCGCGCTCGCCGCGCAGTCGTGCTACGTGCTCCGGCGCTGGCGCGGGGCCGGCACGGATCCATGGCTCGCCCTGGCGCTCCCCTTTGCCGCGCTGTTCTGGATCCTCGGTCCCGATCCGTGGGTGGACTACCGCGCGGTTGCGCGCGACTGCCTGCCCATGACCGTGGGGTTTGCGATACACTGGTGGCGCAGCGGCGCCCGCGCGCCGTGGCTGGCCGCGCATCTGCCCATCGTGGCCGATGGCCTGGCCCGCACCACGTGGCCCTAGGGGGCGGTTGCCCGGTACACCCGCCGCTTCCACGCAGACCCCTCCCATCGATCGACCCGCTCCAGAAAGCGCAGCAGCGGCGCGTCGTCGACCCCCGCGGCGCGGAACATGGTGCGATACCCCGCCTCCGCGACGTAGATCGACTCGAGCTGTGAGACCCCGGGCACCGCGGGAGGGACCTCCGCGGTGGAGACCACGAGCACGCGCCCGGCGGCCATCGCCTGGGCCACCGGGGCGGGGAGCGTGCCGCCGGGCGCGAGCGGCACCCCCACCACCCGCGGGTGTCGGTAGACCTGGGCTGCCCAGTCCCAGACCCGATAGGGATCACCGCCCGCCACCACCACATACAGGGGTCCGGCCGGGGCGCGTTCGGCCTCGCGCCACAGCAGCCGAAAGAAGTGCCAGTCGAACTCCTTGCCGCGGTGAATCGCCGGGGTGAGCAGGAGCGCCCCCAAGACGAGGCTCTGGGCCACGGCGACGGCCACCAGGGGTCGCGACCGGCTCCACCGCGGGAGCGCGGCCCATCCGGCGGCGGCCACCGGCGGCACGAGATACAGCAGGGGGAACAGGAACCGGAGCTCCTTGTGCGCCAGGAGGCTGTGGGGGAGCAGGTACGCCAGCAGCGTCCAGCTCCATGGCGACCGCGGCGCCGCCGCAACCCCGACCAGCACCGCCGCGATGAGCAGGAGCCCGAACGGCGGGGCGGTCCAGAGGGGCGCCCATGCGACGTACGCCCACCACGGGCTCGTCCCGAAGCTGGACGCGACGCCCTCGACGAGGTTCACGCGGAAATAGTGCCAGGGCGTGGCGGTGGGGGTGCCGTAGAACCACCAGTCGCAGGCCAGCGACAGGAGCACCACGAGGATCGCTCCCGCGGCCAGCCGGCGCGCCTGCCCTCGTTCCCCCCGCCACAGCAGCCACCCCCCCAGGGCCATCACCGGGAACGCCATCTGATACCGCAGGGCGATTGTGGCGCCCGCGCACACTCCGGCCAGCAGGCGCCGCCGGCTGTTCGTGGTTCCCCGCGGGTCAGCCACCGTCTCGGCCACCGCGATGGCCAGCAGCGCGCCGGCCACATTCTCCGAGGTGAAGCGGGAGAGCAGCATCGGGGCGAACCAGGCACCGAGCGCGGCCAGCCACGCCACCCGCCGCGCGCCAACGGTTGGCAGCGTCGGGGTGGTCACGGCCGCCACGCGCAGCAGGGTACCGAACGCCAGCGCCAGGGTGGCAAGGCGCAGCAGCAGCACCCAGGTGAAGGGGGACTCGACCCCCACGGCCCGCAGTCCCCGCAGCACGGCGAGGGCCATGGTCGGCTGGAGCGTCGGCCGGATGCGGGCGGCGTACTCCCACGGCAGGTCGGACACGGGCGCCAGCCCGGCGCGCGCCCAGGCGAATTCGAGCAGCTGAAAGTGCTCGTCGGGGTGCCAGGGGTTCGCTGCGAGCACTGTCACCGTGACGTGCCACGCCGCGAGGAGGGCCAGGAGGGGGGCGAGGGGGAGCCCGCTGGCCCGCGAGGCATCGCGCACCCATGTGCGCACCCATGTGGGCACCCATGTGCGCACCCGCGCCGCACCATGGGCTGGCGGGGCGTGGTCTTCGGCCGCGCCTGCCGGGCGAGATCGCGGAGTGCTCATGCGACCGGGTAGGTTAGGGAGGGGGGGGCATCGACTCAAGGCGCGCGGTCGGGGGCCGTCATCTTGTGCCGTCCCCCGGGCCCGGCGCGGGTCCCCGGTCCTGCGCCGCCGCGCCTCTCCCCGTCGCCCCCTTGCCCGTCGACTCACCCGTGTCCACGCGATCCGAACGATCACCATCGCCGCACTCGCCGGTGGGCGGCTGGGCGGTGTTCCTCGTCCTCAACGTGGCGCTCACGACCCTCGGGTTCTGCGTCCAGCGCCGGGCGCTGCTCGACATCGTCATCGATCCGACCGACCGGGACGTACCCGCCATGCGGCAGGCGATGGCCGGCTACGCGCTGCATGCCACCACCCTGGTCGCGCTGCTGGTGCTGGCCCTCGTGGCCGCGCTCCACCGGCTCGGGGGCGCTCGGGTGCGCCGGATCGCCGACGCGCTGGTGGTGCTGGCTGCCGCCGGCGTGGGGCTCTTCGTCTTCATCGACGGCCGGGTGTTCGCCGACTACGGGGTGCACACCTACGACTTCGACGTGCTGGCGGTGGTGAGCAACACGGTGCTCACGCACGACCTCGGCATCCGGCCACGCGACATCGCCCTCGCCGTCTTCGGGGGGGTGCTGGCGCTTGGCGCGCAGGTCGGCCTGCTGCTGGCGGTGCGCCGCTGGGGGGCGGGGGTGCGCCTCCGGCACGCCTTGGCCGCGCTGCTGGCGTTCCAAGGGGTGGGGACCGCGACGCATCTGGTGGCGGCGCGCGGCATCCGTCCCGAGAACCGCGCCGAGTTCGCCGAGGTGCTGCCGTACCGGACCCAGCTGTTGCTGCGGCCGCGCGCGCGGCCGCACCTGGATGTGGTGCCGCGGCTGGGCCCCGACGGCTATCCGATCGTCGGTCGCCACGGGGAGCAGGCTCCCGTGATCGGCCGCAAGCGCGACATCGTCCTCGTGGTCGCCGACGCCCTCCGGGCCGACCTCGCCCAGGAGCTGGCCGTCCGCCTGAACGCGTTCGGGCAACGCCGCGATGCGATCACGCCCGTGCGTTTCTACGGCAGCGGGCACACCACCGACAGCGGGGTGTTCGGCCTGCTCTTCGGCATCAACGGGCAGCACTTCCATCCGTTCCTCGAAGCCCGTGTGCCGTCGTATCCGCTGGACGTTTTGCGCGCCAACGGCTACGTCCTCACGCTGCTCGCCGGGAGCGGGCTCGCCCCCTACCCGACCGACCACCTCACGCGGCTCTTCGACGAGGTGCGCCATCCGGCGTCCGACGACGAGGTTGAGCGGGAGCTGCAGGCCGTCCGGGACCGTCGCCGCGTGGACGGGCGCCCGTCGTTCGTCTTTGCCCTCTTCTACACGACGCACTGGCCCTACGCGTCGGTGCAGCCGCGCAACGCGCGCTTCACGCCCGCGCTGGACGAGCGCACGCGCTCGAGTTTCCAGCCGATGCAGGAGGCAGCGTTCCGTGGTCGGGTGTTGAACAGCGCGCGCAACAGCGTGCTGGAGATGGACGAGCGGTTCGGGCGCGTGGCCGACGCCCTGGGGGACGACCTTCGCGGCGGGCGCGCGATCCTCATCGCCACCGCCGACCACGGCACCGACCTGTGGGAGCACGGAAGCTTCGGCCACGGTCGCTCGTCGTTCTGGAACGCCAAGTTCCGCATCCCCTTCGTCCTGGCGCTGGGCAGTGACTCCGTTCCCGCTGCCCGCCGCACCCCGGGGCTGGCGTCGCAGCTCGACCTGTGGCCGACGCTCTTCGACGCGCTGGCGGCCACGCCGCGTCCCGATCCGCGGCGCTACTCGGATGGCGCATCGCTGCTGACCGCCGACCGCGCCGCGCTGGAGGCGCGGCCGCTGCTGCTCGCGGGGCGCTTCTACCCCTGGGCGGACCGCCCGAGCGCCCTCGTGTCGGGGGGGCGGAAGTACTGGTTCACCACCCGGCGTTCGGACACCGAGGCGCTGACCTTCGACGTCATCCGGACCACCGACCTGGAGGACCGCGCGGCCCCACCCGACCGTCTGGCGCCTGCGGCCTTCGACTCCCTGCGGGCCGGGTACTGGAAGTTCCTGCGTCCGCGCGCGGGGGCGGCGTCGGCCCCTTCGGCGCGCTAGCGGCGGATCCCGCCCCGGGGCGCCCGCAGCTGCAGCTGCAGGAGGGCGGCATGGCGCGTCCCGCCGCCGAAGGCGAAGCGCCGGGCCCGCTCGTAGCCGACCTGCACCGTGGTCTCCAGGCCGCGCCATCCCGCCTCGCTCTGCCGTTCCAGCAGCACGCGTTGGCGGCGCTCGTCGGGGCCGGTGGTCAGGCGGTGCCAGTCCCACGCGCCGGGGTCGTTGGCCGGGGGATAGGCGTCGGCACTGTCGCTGCGCGCGCGCTCGAGGGACAGGGAGAGGCGCGTGCGATGGGAGGGCGCCCGCCATGCGAGCCTGAGGGTCAGCCCCTCGCTGTCCGGGCCCAGCGCATTGCCCAGCACGCGCCGGTCCACGGTCATCCCCGACGTGAACTGGTGATGCGTGTGCGGATTGGGGCCGTTGTGCTGTCCCTCGAGCACCACGTCGAGGCGCCCGGCGGGCCCGAGCCCCCGGCGCTCCACCCCCGCGACCCAGATCGCGTCCTCCCAGTACCCGCCGGCCGGCTGCCGGAAGAAATCGCGGTCGTCCGTGGTGGCAACGTTCAGGTAGAGCGCGCCCTGTGATGCCGGTGGGGCGAGGCGGAGGTCCACGCCGAACACCTTGTCGGAGAACTGGTGGTCCATGAAGCGCTTGCGGTCGAAGAACAGGAAGAGGTCGTTGATGCGCTCGCCCCACCAGGGCGGCTGCGGCGCCCCGCTCCCGCCCTGCATGTTCTGCATCGTGATCCCGAGCTCGAGGGCGTCCACCGGACGGCTCGACAGCCGTCCGGTGAACAGCAGGGCATCGCGCTGGTCCTGTTCCCGCCCCATGGTGGCCACGGCGGCGAGGGCCTGCCACAGGCCGAGCGACCGGAACGGGCCGGGGAGTCGCAGGGGACGGTCGGCCCGGAGCCGCAGCTGGTCGAGCGCCCGCGCGTTGTCGGTGAACTGGGCGCCGCCATGCAGGCCGAAGCCGGCCTGCAGCGGGAGCCGACCGACCTCGACCGCGACGGGTCCCCACACCGAGCGGGCCGTCGCGCCCAGCAGCTGCACCTCCGCCGCCGCGCCCTCGCCGCCGGCACCGGCGACCACCCGGCCCACACCATCGACGGCCAGCCGCGCGCGCGCCAGCTGGAACCCCGCCTCGGCCGCCACCGACGCGCCGGTGGGCACCACGCGTCCCTGGTTGCGCTGGCGCAGCAGCGCGAGGTCGGCGTCGATCCCGCGCAACCGGGCGTTCGCCCGCATTGCGCGCGCCGGCGCATCGGCCACGGCGGCCGACAGGGTCCACGGTGCCAGCGCGTTGTGCGACTGCGCGGCCGCGCCGAACCGTGCGGCGAGCCGCGCCACCGCCTCCGCCAACCGCGGCGACGGCGCGCCAGCGCCCCGCCGCCGCTGGGCCTCCGCGACGAACCGACGGAACGCCGCCTCGGAGTACGGACGCTCCCCCAGCATCACCTCGCGCACCAGCCCAGCCGCGGCCAGGGCGTCCAGATCCTCGTATGCCGGGTCCAGCAGCGGCACGTACACGCTGCTCTGCGCCGCCGCCCGTGAGGGGGCCATCGCGACGCCGGCCGTCGCCAGCGCCAGCGCCGCGCCCGCCGCATTGACCCACACCCAATGCTGGCGCCATCCGCCGATGATGCGGCGCAGCGCACGCCCGTACGTCACGGCCACCACCGCCCCGCACACCGCGGCCGCCATCGCCGCCGCGCCAGCGGGGAGCCCCCACACCGCCACGGCACCGGCCACCGCCGCGCCTGTCGGCCGGGGGCACCCCCCGCCCGTGGTGTGGGCGTGCATCAGCCGCGCCACCATCTCCGCCCCGCTCCCCGCCACCAGCAGCCACCCCCAGATCGGCGGCGCCGCCTGCCGCTGCGCCCACGCGGCAAGCGCGACCAGCGCGGCGAGCTGCACCACCACGGGCCACGGCACCCCGCGCATCCGCCGCGCAATCGTGACGCACACCCCGGCCGCCACCCCGCACCCGAGCGCCGTCACCACCGCGTGCCGCGGCCACCCGGCGTCCCAGAGGGGCACGGCCCACCAGCGCCGGACCGCCGGGATCGCCCAGCTGCCATGGAACAGCGTGGCCACCACGATCATCTCGAGCGTTCCCCAGCCGGTGAAGTGCAACCGCCGGAAGGTGGCGCGCTCGGCGTAGGTGATCGTGAACCCCGCGATCATCAGCAGGGTCATTGCCGGTGGCAACCACGTGCGCTGCATCCCGAGCATCGCGCACCAGGCGAACACCAGGATGCACCCGGCCCAATAGTCGCAGTGATGGTCGAGGAAGTCCCCCAGCGGCGAGGTCGTCCCCGTGGCCTTGGCCTGCATCCCGTCCAGGTGGTCCCCCGCCACGTACAGCTGGATGCCCACCAGCTGCAGCAGCGCGAACGCGGTGGCGCCGATGCGGTCCACCAGCAGGGCGCCCGCCAGCACGGCCAGCAGCAGCCCCGTGGACAGCAACGTGACCACGTTGGCCGCCATCGCGCGCGGGAGCAGCGGGAAGAGCCGTTCGAACCAGACCCGCGTCAGCCAGGGACGCACCACCGACGCATCGCTGAAGTCGTAGCGGTTCCCCGGAGCGGACGGCATGCCATCAACCTACTCACCGGGTCGTTGGGCGCGCTACCGCTCGCGCGCCCGCGCGCCCGCGTCGATATACTCCCCGCCATGAGCCTCGCCTCGCGCCGCATCCTCGTCACCGAGGGCCGTGGATTCCTCGTTCCTGCCGCCGCCCCGTGACCGACCCGGCGCGCCGGCACCGCGACGAACGGCGACGGCACTGGGACGCCGTCGCCCGCGAGCGCCCCGAGGCGACCCGGGCGGCCCGCCCGTACCATGAACGGCTCGCGGAGGTGTATCGCTTTCGCATCCCACCCGGCCTGCGCATCCTCGAGGTCGGCTGCGGCACCGGCGACCTGCTCGCCGCCCTCAGGCCCTCGGTCGGGGTCGGCGTGGATTTTTCCGCCGCCATGGTTGCGCTGGCCCGCGCCCGTCACCCGTCCCTCCACCTCGTGGTGGCCGACGCGCACCAGCTCCCCTGTCGCGGGACCTTCGACGTCATCATCCTGTCCGACCTGGTCAACGACTGCTGGGACGTGCAGGCGGTGCTCGCCCAGGTCGCCCCCTTGTGCGCGCCGCACACCCGGCTGGTCTGCAACAGCCAGAGCCGCCTCTGGGAGCCCCTCCTGGCCCTCGCCCTGCGCCTGGGGCTCGCCCGCCCGGTGCTCCGGCAGAACTGGCTCGCCCCTGGCGACCTCCGCTCCCTCCTCGCCCTCGAGGGGTACGAGGTCGTCCGCCACGACCGCGAGATCCTCCTCCCGGTCCGTGTCCCCCTCCTGGCCCGGTTGGCCAACCGGGTGCTCGCGCGCCTCCCGCTGCTGCGCCACCTCACCCTCACCAACGTCCTGGTCGCGCGACGCCTCCCGCCCCCCGCGCCGCCGCCGGCGGGGCGCGCGCCCTCGGTGTCCATCGTCATCCCCGCCCGCAACGAAGCCGGCAACATCCCGGCCGTCTTCGACCGCCTCCCCCGCTTCGCCGACGACCTCGAGCTCATCTTCGTCGAGGGGCATTCGCGTGACGACACGTGGGCGGCCATCACCCGCGAGGTGGCCAACCACCCGGCCTGGCGCTGCCAGGCGCTCCGCCAGACGGGGCAGGGGAAGGGGGACGCCGTCCGCCTGGGCTTCGCCAGGGCGCGCGGCGACGTGCTCATGATCCTCGACGCCGACCTCACCATGCCCCCCGAGGAGCTTCCCCGCTTCCATGCCGCGCTGGTCGAGGGGCGCGGCGACTTCATCAACGGCGTCCGCCTCGTCTACCCGATGGAGGGGGAGGCGATGCGCTTTCTCAACCTCCTGGGCAACCATTTCTTCAGCCTCGCCTTCAGCGCCCTGCTGGGGCAGCGCGTCAAGGACACCCTCTGCGGGACCAAGGTCCTCTGGCGCCGCGACTACGCGCGCATCGCCGCCCATCGCGCCGACTTCGGCGACTTCGACCCCTTCGGCGACTTCGACCTCCTTTTCGGGGCCGCCAAGCTCGGTCTCCGCATCACCGACCTTCCCATCCGCTACCGCGACCGCACCTACGGGACCACCAACATCCAGCGCTGGCGCCATGGTCTCCTCCTCCTCCGGATGACCTGGTTCGCGCTGTGGCGGCTCACGTTCCGCTGAGGACACCGGCGCTCCCCGGTGGATAGATTCCCCGCCATGTCGCACGTCCTCTCCCCCGCCGCCCGCCTCCGCGCCCGTTGGCGCGGCGGCGGCGTGGTGACGGTCGCCGGTGCCCATGACGCCTTCGGCGCCCTGCTCGCCCTGGAGGCCGGCGCCGAGGCCATCTGGTCGTCGGGCTTCGAGATCTCGACCTCGCATGGCGTCCCCGATGCGTCGATTCTCACCATGTCCGAGTACCTCGCCGCCGCCGCGTCCATCGCGCAACGCGTCGCCCCGGTCCCGGTCATCGCCGACTGTGACACCGGGTACGGCAGCTCGGCCAACGTCATCCGGATGGTGCAGGCCTTCGAGGGGGCGGGCGTCGCGGCGGTGTGCATCGAGGACAAGCCCTTCCCCAAGACCAACTCGTTCATCCCCGGCCGCCAGGCGCTGGCCCCGGTCAGCGAGTTCGTCGGCAAGCTCCTCGCGGCCAAGAACGCCCAGCGGGACCCGGACTTCGCGGTGATCGCCCGCACGGAGGCGCTCATTGCCGGCTGGGGCGTGGACGAGGCGCTGCGCCGCTGCGCGGCCTACGTCCGCGCCGGCGCCGATGCGATCCTCGTGCACGACAAGGACCCGGCGGGGGCCGGTGTGCGCGCCTTCATGGCGCGATGGACCCCCTCGGTGCCGGTCATCGTGGTGCCCACCACCTACCCCGCCTTCGGCGTGGCCGACTGCGAGGCGCTGGGGATCAGCACCATCATCTGGGCCAACCAGGGGATCCGCGCGGCCGCCACGGCGGTCGCCGAGACCTGGCGGGCGATCCTCGCCGATGGGCACGCGGCCGGGGTCGAGCCGCGCATCGCGCCGATGCGCCGGCTGTTCGACCTGCAGGGGATGCCCGCGCACACCGCCACCGAGCAGGCCTTCGCGTCCGGTGCCGCCGTGCCCACGCGCGCGGTGCTGCTGCACGCCGGCGCGCACGCCGCCGAGGCCACGCTCGCCCCGCTCACCGCGCAGGCCCCGCTCGCCGCCCTCGACCTGAACGGCCAGGCGCTCCTGGCCCGGCAGGTCACCACGCTCCACGCCTGCGGCATCACGGACATCACCGTGGTGGCCGGGCATCGCGCCGAGCAGCTCCCCGCCGTCGAGGCCACCCGGGTCGTGAATCGCGACTGGGCGACGACCGGCGAGGTCGGCTCGCTGCTGGAGGCGCCGCTCCCCGACGACGAGCACCGCACGCTCGTCTGCTATGGCGACGTCATCGTCCAGCCGGAGCTGCTCCGCCGCCTGCTGCACGCCGAGGGGGAGGTGATCGTCGTGGCCGACCGCCACCTCTCCCCGGATGCGCGCGATCCGCTGCGGATTGCCGCCGAGCTCGGGGACGCCCGCCTGCTGATCCCCGAGCACCCCCGGCCCGTGACCGCCATCGGCACCGCCGTCCCCGAGCCCAACGCCGAGTTTGCGGGGCTCGTCCTCCTCTCCGCGGCGGCACGGCGCACGCTGCAGCGCACCGCCGATCCCGCGCAGTCGCTCCCCGACGCGCTGGCTCCCCTGCACCCCACCGCGCTGGTGGTGGCCAGCGGGTGGCTCGAGCTGCGCTCCCTTGCGCACTACGAAGCCGCCTGTCGGCAGGTGGCCCGGTGACCGCGCCGGTCTCGTCCGCCCACTTTGTGGACGCGTGCACCCAACGGGGGCTGGGCCCCTGGCTGGGGGTGCCGTGCAGCTTCCTGCAGCCGTTCATCGACTACGTCATCGATCGCCCCGACGCGGAGTACCTCGCCGCGACCAACGAGGGAGAGGCGCTGGCCATCGCCGCCGGCAGCTGGCTCGGGGGTCGCCTGCCGGTCGTGATGCTCCAGAACTCGGGGCTGGGCAACCTGGTCAATCCGGCGGTGTCGCTCAGCTACCCGTTCCGCATTCCGGCGCTGTTGATCGTCACCCTCCGCGGCGAGCCCGGCCGTCCGGACGAGCCCCAGCACGAGCTCATGGGGCTCGTCACCGAGTCGCTGCTCGACACCCTCCGCATCGCCCACGCGCCCTTCCCGGCCAGCGCCGGCGAGGTCGCGGCCGCCGTCGAGCGCGCGGTGGCCCACATGCGCCAGACCGGGCACCCGTTCGCCTTCGTCCTCCGCAAGGGCGTGGTGCCCGCCTCCCGGCCGGCGGCGGCCGCTGCGGACACGGCGGCGCGGGCGGCGGGGTGTCCGACGCGCCGCGAGGCGCTGGCCGCCATCGCGGACGCCATCAGCGACGCGACCATCGTCGTCGCCACCACCGGAAAGACCGGCCGCGAGTGGTTCGAGCTGGGCGACCGGCCGCGCAACCTGTATCTCGTCGGTGCCATGGGGTGCGCCCCCAGCGTCGCCCTCGGCCTCGCGCGCGAGACGCGACACCCGGTGCTCTGCATCGACGGCGACGGCGCCGCGCTGATGCGGCTGGAGGGGTGGGCCTCCATCGGCCACCAGCGCCCGCCGCACCTGGTGCACGTGGTCCTCGACAACGAGGCGTACGACTCGACCGGGGCGCAACGCACCATCAGTGGCGGCGTGGACTTCCCCGCCGTCGCGCGCGCCCTGGGCTATCCTTCGGCGCGGAGCATCGCGGGCGCCGCCGCCCTTGGCGCCGAGGTGCGGGCCGCGCGCGCCACGCCCGGACCGCACCTCCTGCACTGCCGCATCCGCCTCGGGGCGTCCCCCGAGCTCGGGCGCCCCGGCATCCCCCCGCGCGAGGTGGCGCAGCGACTCCGGAGCCAGCTCGCGCCATGATCCTGTTCAGCCCCGGGCCGTCGAACATCAGCGAACGGGTGCGGCAGGCGCTCCTGCACCCCGACATCGGCCATCGCGAGCCGGAATTCGGCGCCCTGCTGCGCGAGGTGACGGAGGGGCTGCGGGGCGCGTTTGGCGTCCCTGCCGAGCATGCGATCACCCTGTTCGGCGGCTCCGGCTCGGTGGGGATCGAGTCCGTGGTCGCCGCCGCGCGCGGTGCCGGCCCGCTGCTGGTGGTCAGCAACGGCCCCTACGGCCAGCGCGCCGCGGCGATGGCGCGCCATCACGGGACTGCCACCCAGGAGCTGCGCCTCGACTGGGGCGCGGCGATTTCGCCCGGGGCGGTCGAGCGGCGTCTGGCCGACGACCGCGCCGCCGTCCTGTACGTCGTGCACCACGAGACGGCGACCGGCCGCCTCAACGACCTCGAGGCGCTCGCCGCCGTCGCGCACCGGCACGGCGTGATGATCGCCGTGGATGCCGTCAGCTCGCTCGGCGGCGAGCCCCTGGAGCTTGCCGGCTGGGGACTCGACGCGGTGATCGCCAGCGGCAACAAGTGCCTCCGTGGCATCCCCGGCGTGGCCCTGGTCACCGCCTCGCCGCGCTTCCTGCGCGCCGCGCAGGGCGTCCCCGCCCTGCACTATGCCAGCCTCCACGCGCACGCGACCGCGCAGGCCAACGGGGAGTTTCCCTTCACGCCGCCGGTGCATGCGCTGTTTGCCCTGCGCGAGGCGCTGGCCGAGTTGCGGGACGAAACCGTCGCGGCGCGCATCGCCCATTACCGCGCGCTCAGCGATCGCCTGCGCGCGGGGCTGCGCACGCTGGGCATCGAGCCGGTGGTCCCCGACCGGGCGGCGGGCCACACGATCGTCTGCGCGCCCCTGCCGACCGGATGGGACTACGCGCGCCTCCATGATGCGCTCAAGGCCGAGGGGCTGGTAATCTACGCCGCGCAGGGGG
>JBILED010000173.1:0-5989 GCA_044352305.1 Gemmatimonas sp. | reverse complement strand
TGGTCCGCGATCGGCGCGGGGCTGGGCGGGTCCTTGCTGGTTCCCGCCTCGGCGTCGGCGCAGTACAACCGCGCGCCCGATCCCAACGCCACCCGGGTTCTGGTGGCGGTGTTCCGCTCCGTGGACAAGGGGATGGGGGTGCAGGCGGCGGATGCCGTGCGGTCGCGCATCAACAGCGAGTTCCCCTTCAAGCAGGTCTATGTCCTGCCCAAGACGGACATCAACGCCACGCTGGAGGCCTCGGGGTTCTCCATCACCGACGCGCTCGAGCCGCACGACCAGCGCGCGCTGGCCACGCTGCTGCGCGCCGACGAGTACGTGACGGGATCCGCGACCAAGACGGCCACGGGGGTGAAGGTCGAGGCGGCCCTTGTGCTGGCGCGCGACAACTCGCTGGTGCAGCCGGTGGGCACGTATGATGCGAAGAACCTTGGCGAGGCGGCCTCGCTCATCTCCAAGGAGCTCAAGGAGGCGCGCAAGCAGCTGGACGCCGAGCGCAAGTGCATCAACTTCGCCCGCGAGCAGAAGTACGCCGAGGCGATCGCGGCCGCCAAGGTGGGGATCACGGCCTACCCCAAGGCGACGCTGGCGCGCATCTGCCATGCCAACGTGCTGGTGACCCAGAAGGCGCCGGCGGCGGAGCAGCTCGCGGTGGCGCGGGAAATCGTCGACATCGACCCGCGCAGCCGCCCCGGGCTGGCCATCCTGGCCCAGAGCTACCGGGAGCTGAACCAGCAGGATTCGGCGGTGGTGATGCTCACCCGCCTGCTGGCCACCGACCCGCGCAACCCGCGGCTGCAGCGCGATGTGGTCGAGGCGCTGGCCGCCATGGCCAACCCCCGCATTGCGCGACCGGTCATCGACACCGCCGTGGCGCTCAACCCCGGCGATCCTGACCTGCTCCGCCTGCGCTGGCTCATCCTGCTGTCCACGCGCGACTTCAAGGAGGCGTTTGCGCAGGGGGACGAGCTGGTGAAGCTGGACACGGCGTTCGCCGACACCACGTACTTCATCCGCACCGTGGCGGCCCATGCGGCCGACAGCAACTTCGCCAAGGCCGCGGAAGTCAGCGCCGAGGGGCTCGCCAAGTTCCCGGGCCACCCCGGGCTCACCTTCTCCCAGATCGTGGCGCTGCGGCAGGCCGGCAAGCCCGAGGCCTCGCTCGAGGCGCTTGGCAAGGCGACGGCCGCCAAGATTCCGGTGGAGAACGGGAGCTTCCTGCGGGTCTCCCTCCTGAAGGACCTGGGGCGCAGCGCGGAGATCGTGAGCGTGGCCCGCGAGCTGATTGCCGGCGGCGACACCAGCACCACGCTGCGGCAGATGGTGCTGGGCGTGGGCAATGAGCAGCGGACGGCGGCGGCCAAGTCCAACAGCCCCGACGACTACAAGCTCGCCATCGGCACCCTGCTGTACGCGGACTCCATCACGACCGGGGCGTCCAAGGCGCAGTCGCAGTTCCTGTTGGGCGTGACCTACGTCACCTTCGGCCAGCTGAAGCTGGCCGAGGCGCAGGCCAACAAGGCGTGCGCGCCGGCCAAGGAGGCCAAGGACATGTTCGTCGAGGCGCAGATCATGCTCCCCAAGGGCGGATCGTTCGCCCCGGATGCCATGCGCGCAGCCATGTCGGGCGTGATGCAGCTGGATCCTGCGGCCGACCAGATGATCAAGGCGTTCTGCAAGTAGCCTCCAGGGCGCCGCGCGGGCCCGCCGTCCTCCGGGATGGCGGGCCCGCGCTGTTTTCCGGGCTGTGGCCCTCCGGGGTGGTCACATTCGTGCGCGTCGGGAAGTCATGCACAGCCGCGTGGCGTTCGGTCGCGCTTGACGCCTCTGGTCGAGCCCCGCTAACATGACCCGCCCCGTCACCCCCGCCTCCTCCGCGTGAGCCCGGTCCGATCTGCTCCCTCCGGGCGCCCTGGCGCCTACCACGTCCCCGTCCTCCTGGCCGAGGTCGAGGCGCTCCTTGCCGGGGCTGCCGAGGTGCTGGATTGCACCTTGGGCGGGGGAGGCCACACGGCGGCCCTGCTGGCCGGAGGGGCCCGGGTCACCGCGGTCGATCGTGACCCGCGCGCCTTGGCGGCCGCCCGCGAGCGGCTCGAAGCGCCCGAGCGGGCCGGGCAGTTCCGTGCCCTGCTGGGCAACTATGCCGACATTGCCGGTGCCGGGGTGGGCGGCGCCGAGCGCTTCGACGGCATCCTGCTCGACCTGGGCGTGTCCTCGCATCAGTTCGACGATCTGCAGCGGGGCTTCACCTTTCGCGAGGGGGCGCCACTGGACATGCGCATGGGCGCCGATGCCGAGCAGGATGCCGCGGAGCTGTTGAACAGCATTGAAGAGGTGGACCTGTCCGCGCTCCTCCGGGCCTATGCCGATGAGCCTCGAGCGGCCCGGCTGGCCCGGGAGATCGTGCGCCGGCGTGCCACCCGGCCGTTCGTCACGGCCGACGACCTCGTCGGGGCAATCCGTGCCGTCCTCGGGCCACGGAGTGGCGCCCCGGACTTTGCGCGCATCTTCCAGGCGGTGCGCATCGCCGTCAATGATGAGTTGGCCGGACTCGAGCGCGCGCTCCCCGCCTTGCGGGATCGCCTCACCCCTGGCGGGGTGCTGGCGGTCATCAGCTACCATTCCGGTGAGGATCGCCTCGTCAAGCAGGCCTTTCGCGAGTGGAGTGCCGTGTGCACCTGTCCGCCGCGGCAGGTCATCTGCACTTGCCGGGGGGTACCGCTCGGAGAGACGCTCACGCGCCGGTCGGTCACGGCCGCCGAGGCGGAGGTGGCCGTCAACGGGCGCGCCCGCAGCGCCCGGCTTCGCGGCTGGAAACGCGGCGGGGGCCGCTGATGGCCGGGAGGCGTCGGCGCCGCTGGACCGAGCTGCGCGGGCGCACGATGCTGCTGCTCGGGCTCGTGCTGTTTCTCGGGGCGGCGTCGGTGGCGGTGTGGCGGCGCGTGCGCGGCGTGACCGCGGGGCGGGAGATGCGCGTGCTGGAGGAGCGCCTGCGGGCGTTGCGCACTGAGGTGGTGACGCTGCGACGGGAGTTGCGCACCGCCGAACGGGCTGTCCCCGCCGAGGCGAGCCGCCGGCTGGGCATGCATGTGGCCGGGGAGTTGGAAACCCGCTTTCTGGATGTGACGGCCCGGACGGCGCGCGATCGGGAGGCGCCGTGATCCCGGGCCCCGGGACGGCGTCACCCGCCCCGCTGCTGCGCCCCGGTCGACGCGGCGCCATTCTGGCGGGGCTGCTCGTCGCCACGGTGGGGATCATCGCGCGGGCGGCCCAGCTGCAGTTGCTGGAGCACGAGCAGTGGAGCCAGGTGGCCAGGCGGCAGCACGTGCGGGAGCGGGAAGTGAGGCCGGCCCGGGGGGCCATTGAGGACGCCGCCGGGGGCGTGCTGGCCCAAAGCCGGGACCTCGTGCGTCTGTCCATCGATCCGCGCGTCCTCCGTCCAGGCCGGGGACGCCCGCGTGGCGCCGATGACACCGTGCCGGACTATCGCACCCGCGTGCGCGTCGGCTTGGGCGCCCTTGGCGTGCCGGAGGCCGTGGTGCGGCGCGCCATGGACACGCTGCAGCGGCCGCTCCAGCTCCCGGCACACTTCCTCCCCTCGGATGTGGAGCGGTTCGTCGGCATTCCGGGGATCCGGCGGGTCGGAGTCGTGCAGCGCGTCTCCACGGCCCCCGCCTCCTTGCGTGGGATGCTCGGCGCGGTCGATGCCGAGGGGACGGGGACCTCGGGGCTTGAGCTGGAACTCGACGCGCTGCTGCGCGGCACGGAGGGGCTGGACACGCTGGTGCTGGCCGGGGACGACGGCGTGGTCACCTCGCCGGAGTTCCGCCGCGCCGTGGCTCGGCCGGGGCTGACCGTGCGGCTGACCATCAACAGCGCCCTGCAGGAGATTGCCGAGCAGGCGTTGGCGGAGGCGATGCGGCGCACCGGGGCGGCGGGCGGGGACGTGGTGGTGCTCGACCCGGATGACGGGGCCATCCTGGTGCTGGCCGGGCTGCGGCAGGGCGCGGCGATGCGCAGCGGGACGCCGGTTGCAGATGCCTACCAGCCCGGATCCGTGATGAAGCCGTTTCTGGTGGCCCGCCTCCTGGACGCCGGGCGGACGCAGCCGGCGGAGGTCGTGAACACCGAGAACGGCCGGTGGGCCATGCCGGGACGTCGCCAGCCGCTCACGGATGAGCACAAGGCGTCACAGATGACGGTGGCCGACATCATCCGGTTCTCCAGCAACATCGGGATCGCCAAGCTGGCCCAGCGGCTGTCCTCGTCCGAGGAATACGAGGTACTCCGGGACTTCGGCTTCGGCACCTACACCGGGGTGCCACACCCGGCCGAATCGCCGGGGCTGCTGCCGCGCCCGCCCTACACCGGGGTGCTGGCCACCCAGCTGGCCATCGGGTACGAGGTGCAGGCCACCCCGCTGCAACTGGCGGCGGCCTACGTGGCCATCGCCAACGGTGGCGAGCTGCTGCAGCCGGTGCTGGTGCGGTCGCTGATCGGCGCGGACGGGACATCGGTGTTCGCCCAGGGGCGCACGGTGCTGCGGCGCGTGATGCGCCCCGCCACGGCGCAGGCGCTGCGCGGCATGCTGGAATCGGTGGTTGACAGCGGCACCTCGCAGGCGGCCGCCCTCGCCACCTTCCGGGTGGCGGGGAAGTCGGGCACCGCGCGGCGCCTGGTCAACGGCCAGTACAGCCGCACCGAATTTGACGCCACCTTCGCGGGGCTCTTCCCGGCGGACGACCCGCAACTGGTCCTGGTGGCGCGCCTGGTCGGCCCCAAGGGCACGTACTATGGTGGGACCGTAGCCGGTGCCCTGGTCAACGACCTGCTGCAGCGCGCGCTGGCGTCGCGCGCGGCCGGGCTCGATTGGCAACAACTGGCCGCGGCGGTCCGCCTTGCCGAGCGCCCCGTCGCGCGCGGGGCGCCGGGGACCGCCGCCGACGACCGTGCCGCAGGCGCCGGGGAGCGCCATGCCGACGGTGGGGACGCCATGGCCGAGCAGACCGCTGGCGCCGCCCCGCCCCATGAGCCGGTTGTCCAGGCCGCGCGCATTGTGGTCCGCCTCCCGCTGCAGCCGGTGGGGACCGCTTCCCCCCCCCGGGGCGCCACGGCGGATTCCACCCTGGTGCCCCCCGTGGGAGGGTTGGATGTGCGGCAGGCCACGCGCGTGCTCGCGCGCGCTGGGTTCCTGGTGCGGGTGGAGCGGGGCGGCGCGGTGCGCACCCGGCCAACCGCCGGTACGTTGCTCCCCTCTGGCACCATGATCACGCTGGAGGTGCCTCGATGACCACGCGGAAGGGGCCTCGATGATGCCGGAGCGCTGGGTGCCGGTGACGCGCCTGACCGCGGCGCTCGCCGAGATGGGCTTGCTGCAGGGGGGCACCGCGCCCCTGCCGGACGCGGTGGCCGATCTGGTGGATGACAGCCGCCGGGTGACCCCCGGTGCGGCCTTTGTGGCGGTGCGGGGCCATGTGCTGGATGGCCATCAGTGGCTCCCGGCGGCCGCGCGGCAGGGGGCGGGGCTGGCCATCGTGGAGGACGCGGAGGCCGCCGTCGCCGCCGGGATTCCGGCGGTGGTGGTCCGGGATGGCCGGCGCGCCGCCGCCGTGGTGGCCGCAGCGTTCCACCACTGGCCGGTGCGCGAGCTCACACTGGTGGGGGTGACGGGCACCAACGGCAAGACCACGACGGTCGGCCTGGTGCGCCACCTGCTGCACGACCCCCACGGGCCGGCCGCCTCCATCGGGACGCTGGGGGTCGTGGTGGGCAGCCCGGGTGTCGCGTGGCCAGGGGGGCAGGGGCTCACCACCCCGGGGCCGGTGGAGTTGCAGCGCGTGCTGCGACAGTTGGTGGACGCGGGAGTGCGCACCGTGGCGATGGAGGTGTCGTCACACGCGCTCGACCAGCGGCGGGTGGAGGGGCTGGTCTTCGCCGCCGCCGTGTTCACAAACCTCACGCGCGATCACCTGGATTATCACGGCACGAT
>JBILED010000172.1:0-6002 GCA_044352305.1 Gemmatimonas sp. | reverse complement strand
CGTGCGCATCTTCGACGTGAGCAACCCCAAGGCGCCGCGGCTGGTGAAGAACGTGCAGACCTGCAAGGGCTCGCACACGCACACCGTGGTCCCCAGCCCCACCGACCCGAACGTCATCTACCTGTACGTGTCGGGGCAGCAGGCCGCGCGCCCGGAGACGGAGCTGGCCGGCTGCAAGAACGGCACCGACCCCGCCGATCCCACCAACTCGCTCTTCCAGCTGGACATCATCAAGGTCGAGCTCAACCGCCCCGAGAATGCGCGCGTGATCCCCGGCGCCCGCATCTTCACCGGCCTCGATGGCGGGGGCGAGTGCAAGCAGTTCTGCGCGCCGGTGGACCCGCGCCGCGCCGGCGCCGCCCGCGCCCGGCCGGCCCGCGACCCCGAGATGCCCGAGGGACCGCGCAACTGCCATGACGTGACGGCCTACCCCGCCAAGGGGCTCCTCGCCGCCTCCTGCTCCACCCACTCCATCCTGGTGGACATCTCCAACCCCGAGAAGCCGTTCCGCATCGACGCGCTGGCCGACAGCAACAACTTCCAGGGGCGGCACACCGCGGCGTTCAGCAACGACGGGATGAAGCTGATCCAGACCGACGAGTGGGGCGGCGGCACGGGCCCGATGTGCCAGGCCTCCAGCATGATCGAGCTGGGCGGCAACACGGTCATCACGCTGGACGCGAAGAAGCGGCAGAAGCAGCGCGCCTACTTCAAGCTCCCCGCCGCGCAGGCCGCGGAGGAGAACTGCGTGTCGCACAACGGCGGCCTCATCCCGGTGCCGGGGCGCGACCTGTACGTGCAGGGGTGGTACCAGGGGGGCGTGAACATCATGGACTTCACCGACCCGGACAACGCCTTCGAGATCGGCTACTTCGACCGCGGCGCCATCAACCCGCCGCGCCCGGTGGACGTGCCGGCGCCGATGGAGGGGAGCACGCTGGCCACGCGCGGCGGCGGGCTCACCATCGGCGGCTCGTGGGGCGCGTACTACTGGAACGGCCTCATCGTCTCCTCCGAGATGGACCGCGGGCTGGACATCCTGGAGCTCGTCCCCAGCGCGCAGCTCTCGGCCAACGAGATCGCCGCCGCCAAGCTGGTGCAGTTCTCCGAGTACAACCCGCAGAGCCAGCCCCGCATGACCTGGCCCCCCGCCTTCGTGGTGGTGCGCAGCTACCTGGACCAGCTGGTGCGCGGCAGCGGCCTGGCCGCCGAGCGCACCACGGCCATCGCCGCGGCGCTGGACCTGGCGGAGATGAAGAAGGGCGTGGCGCGCGCAGCGGCCCTCACCACCCTCGCGGCGCAGGTGGATGGTGACGCCCGCACCGCCAAGGACGCCGCGCGCGTGCGCACCATGGCCGGCGAGATCCGGCGGCTGGCGGCGGCCAGCAAGTAAGGCGTCACCCCCCGGCCCTTCGCGCCGGGGCCTCACGGGGCGCCCCCTTCCGGGGGGGCGCCCCGTGTCGTTTCCGGCCTTCACCCCCCCGGCGTGCCCTGCCGCCGCCGCAGTCGTCTACTACTGCGGCATATCCCCTCCCCACCTGCGCCCGCCTTCCTCCCCCCCGCACGCCCCATGCGCCCCCGCCTGCTCACCCTCTGGAGCCTGCTGCTGGCCACCGCCGGATGCCGCCCCGCCGAGGTGCGCCTGGCGTGCCGCACCAACGCCACTCCGGAGGAGCTGGCCGGCCGCCCCAGCCCGCTGGACTCGGTCTCCTTCGCCGTGGGCGAAGGGGAGGCGCGCGTCTGCTACGGGCGCCCCGCCGCGCGCGGCCGCACGGTGTTCGGCGGCATCGTGCCCTACGACACGCTCTGGCGCACCGGCGCCAACGAGCCCACGATGCTCCACCTCACCGTCCCCGCGGAGATCGCCGGCCTCGCCGTCCCCCCGGGGAGCTACGCGCTCTACTCGGTCCCCAGCCCCTCGGCGTTCCGCCTCATCGTCAACCGCTCCATCACGCAGTGGGGGATCACCGCCGACGAAACGGGCCCCGACGGCAAGCGCTACACCAGCGCCTACAGCGACAAGGTGCGGCGCCAGGAGGTGGGACGCGCCCCCGTGGCCACCGACACCATCCCCTTCGTCGAGCAGCTGACCATGTCGGCGCAGCGACGCGACGCGGCCACCACCGAGCTGCTCATCGACTGGGAGACCACGCGCATCCGCGTCCCCATCCGCGCCACCGGCCGGCCGGACGCGCCCCGATGAAGTTTCTCGAAGCCCGCCAGCTGGTGGATCGCGCGGCGCACCTCCCCGCGTTCCCGCTGCGCGTGGCCCTCTCCGGCACCCTCGCGCCGCTGGACCTCTACCTCCGCGCCCACCTGGCGCGGCACGGCTGGCGCGCGGAGCTGGAGACGCTCCCCTTCGGCACCCTGCAGCAGTGGCTCCGCGCGGGGCAGGCCGACCCCGCCCGCGACCTGCTGCTGCTGCTCCCCTGGGACCTGCTACCGGCGCTGGACTGGCGCACGGGGCTCCCCGCCGACCACCTGGACGAGGCCTCCGTCACCGCCGCGCTGGACGACGCCGAGCGGCTGCTGGCCCCGCTCGCGGCGCAGGGGGTGCCCCTCTGCTACCTCCCCGCCGCGCTCCCGCCGGTGGCCGCCACCCGGCAGGCGCAGGAGCGACTGGACGCGCAGCTCCACGCCGTGGTGCTGCGCGTGGGGGCGGCGCTGCTGCCGCCGGAGGCATTCTCGCTCACCAGCTACCTCGCGCATGGCACCCCGGTGGCCGCCGCCGCCTGCAGCGATGTGGCCGCGCAGCTGGTGGCCGCATGCCTCCGCCGCGCGCAGCCGCCTGCCGACGCGCCGCCGCGCAAGCTGCTGGTGACCGACCTGGATGGCGTCATGTGGCGCGGCGTGGTGGGCGAGGACGGCCCCGAAGGCGTGCGCCGCGACGCCGAGGGCGCGGGGTATCCCCACTTCGTGTATCAGACGCTGCTGCGGCGCCTGCGCACGCAGGGCGTGCTGCTGGCCGTGGCCAGCCGCAACGACGAGGACCTGGCGCGCGCGCCCTTCCGGCTGCCGGGCAGCGTGCTGCGCGAGGACGACTTCGTGGCCGTGTGCGCGGGGTACGGCGCCAAGTCGGCGCGCATCCGCGCGCTGGCGCAGCAGCTGGCGCTGGGGCTCGACGCGGTGGTGTTCGTCGACGACAACCCCGTGGAGCTGGCCGAGGTGGCCGGCGCGCTCCCCGAGGTGCGCACGCTGCCGTTCCCCGACACGGTGGATGCGCTGCCGGCGTTCCTGCAGGCGCTGCGCGACCTGTTCCCGGCCACGGTGACCACGCACGAGGACCGGCACCGCACCGCGCTCTATCGCCAGCGGCTGGCGTCGGCGGCGCCCGCGGGGGGCGACCCCGACGCGCTCCCCCGGTTCCTGCACGCGCTGGAGATGCGGCTGGTGGTGGCGGAACGCCGGCTGGGGGAGGGAGGCGGCCGCGAACGCGCGGTGCAGCTCATCAACAAGACCAACCAGTTCACCCTCAACGGCGTGCGGCGCACCGCCCACGAGGTGGACCGCGTGTTGGCGCAGGGGGGGCGCCTCTTCGTGGGCACGCTGGAGGATCGCCACGGCTCGCACGGCGAGGTGCTGGCGTGCGTGGTGGAGGCCGACGGCCGCGTGACGTCGCTGGTGATGTCCTGCCGCGTGCTGCAGCGCGGGGTGGAGTGCGCCTTTGCCGGCTGGCTGGGGGGGCAGCTGGCCCCGTGGCTGCCGTCGGGCGCGCCGCTGCGGCTGGTGTACCGCGCCACCGGGCGCAACGCCCCGGTGGAGACGTTCCTGCGGCAGCTTGGGGTGACGGCGGAGCCGCAGGAGGCCGAGGCGCCTGGCGGGGTGGAGGTGGCGATCGTCCCGGCGCAGCTGGCCGTCGCCGGCCGCACGCAGGCGCCGTGGGTGCGCCTCGAGGAGGCGCCCGTGGATCCCGCGCAGGATCTCGCGCACGAGCCCGCGCACGAGCCCGCGCACGAGCCCGCGACACCCCGCCTGGCGGTGAGCGCATGAACGCCATCCCGCAGTGGTGGCCCACCCAGGGCGGCGCGATCTTCGGCTGGACGCACCCGCCGCTGGCCGCGCCCCGCACCACGGCGGTGGTGCTCGTGCCGCCCTTGGGCCCCGAGTACCTGCACAGCCACCGCGCCGTGCGCCACCTGGCGCGCCGACTGGCGCGGGCGGGGTATCCGGTGGTGCGCTACGACCACCCCGGCTACGGCGACGCCACCGACGTGCCGCGCGACGCCGACGCCGTGCCGCGGTGGCAGGACGCGGTGACCACCGCACTCGGCGTGGCCCGCGCCATGGCGGACGTGGAGCGCGTGGTGCTGGTCACCCTCCGCTCCTCCACGCTGCTGCTGGCGCACCCCGCGCTCCCGCCGGTGGACGGGCTGGTGTGCTGGTATCCCGTGCTGCGCGGCAGCGCCTTCGTGCGCGACCTGCAGCGGCTGGACGCGGCGCTGGGGCTCCCCCCCACCGACGGCACGCACCTGGAGGCGGGTGGCTACAGCATGAGCGCGGCCACGCAGGAGGGGCTGGGCGCGCTGGACGTCGTGGGGGGGCTGGGCGTGCAGCCGCGCGCGGCGTTCCTCATCCATGAGCAGGGGCTCCCCCCCAATCCCCGGCTCGCCGAGCGGCTGCTGTCGGCGGGGGCGGAGGTGCGGGAGGTGGCGCTGGGTGGGCGTCCCGAGATGATGCGGCAGGCCGAGCTGATGCAGGTCCCCGAAGGCGACGTGGCGGCCATCGTGACGTGGATGATGGCGGCCTTTCCCGAGCGGGTGGGCGGTCACGGCGATCCCGCCGCGGGCGACGGCGACGAGGCGGAGGAGCTCCCCGCGGAGCCCACCGCGCCCCCCGTGCTCACCGCGCAGCTGGACGGCGGGGCGTGGCGCGAGCGCCCCGTGTGGCTGGGGACCGGCGAGCGGCGGGCCTTCGGCATCCTCACCGAGCCCGTCACCGACGCGCCCGCCCCGCGCCCGCTGTTCGTGCTGCTCAACGCCGGCTCGGCGCACCATGTGGGGCCCAACGGCATGCACCCGCAGCTGTGCCGCCGGGCGGCGCAGGAGGGGTGGACCACCCTGCGACTGGACATCCCCGGGCTGGGGGAGTCGTCGCGCGCGGTGGCGCGGGAGACCCATCACCCCTACCCCGCCGACGTGGGCCCCATGCTGTGGCGCGTGCTGGCACCGCTGGCGCGGGGGGCGGGGGGGCGCCTCGTGCTGGCCGGCCTCTGCTCGGGGGCGCGCAACGCGTACAAGACCGCGCTGGCCGCGGGGGCGGGGAGCGTGCGGGGGCTCATCCTCCTCAATCCGCTCACGCTGTACTTCCGGCCGGGCGATGACATCCTCCTGCCCGCCGCCGCGCGCCCGGGCGCTGATGCGCAGTGGCTGCAGTCGGGGCACCGCGACCGGCGCCAGTGGCTGGCGCTGCTGGCCAATCCGCAGCGGGTGTGGCGGGTGGCGGCCCGCGCGGTGCGCGCCACCGCGCGGTGGGGGTCGCGGCGCGCGGTGGACGTCGGGCGCCGGCTGGGGGTGGTGCCGCCCCCGCAACTGGTGCGTGACCTGGGCTGGCTCCTGGACGCGCGCACGCACATTGCCCTCGTGACCCATCCGCACGAGCCCGGAGTGCAGGCCATCCGGCTGGAGGCGGGGGCGCTGCTGTCGGAGGTGCCCGCGCCGCGCACCGTGCGCGTGCGCACGATGGCCGCCGCCGACCATACCTTCACGCGGCGCGACAGCCGCGACGAACTGGCGGAGCACATGATGCGCGCGTTGCAGGACGCCACCGCATGACCGGGGCGCAGCGGGAGGAGCTGGAGGCGCTGTTCCGCTACTGCGTGCGCGTCCCCGACGACGTGAGCGTGGCGGGGGTGGCGCGCCCGGGGTGGAGCGCCTGGGATTCCATGGCGCAGGTCACGCTGGTGGGCGCCATCGAGGACCAGTTCGACCTGGTCCTGGACATCGACGAGGCGCAGGGCGTGGTGGACTGGGACAGCTGCGTGCGGGTGGTGGCGGGGAAGCTGG
>JBILED010000040.1:0-18175 GCA_044352305.1 Gemmatimonas sp. | reverse complement strand
AACTGCTCCAGAAGGCTCCGTCCGGGGTCTCGCCACGCCGAAATGCCGTGGAGCACGACCCCTGCGACGAGCAGGAGGTATGGCAGGAGCGGCCCGGCGGTGTCAAGGCTGGCTGGCACCAACCGCCGCACCACCATCCAGATTTGCCCTTGCGCCAGGACCAGCGGGACATAGGCAAGGGGAACCGCGGCTCGCGCCACCACCCTCCACCGAGGTGCGCGCCGGCCATCGACGCCAGCGACTCCGAGTCCGGTCAATCGGAGGAGTGCTCCCCGACCGAACAGCAGAGTGACAATCAGGGCGAGGATCATCGAGGCAATCCCGGCACCCACTTGAACCCGGGCGGCCTGCAGGAGCCAGGGATGGATCCATCCCATTGCCGAACCTCCCCGCAGTTTCCTAATCCGTCCATAGGCCAGGGCGCTGTCGACCGAGGAGGGTATGGTCCCACCGGCCAAGAGGGAATCCAACACGATCTTCTCTCGCTCGGAGAATTCCTCCCGCAGGTTGGCTATCAGGGCCACCCGCGACGTATCACCGGGCTCGTGCCGTGGCGCCAGGCGGGCGCGGATGAGCGTGGCAACCGATTCCTCGCCGGTGCGGTTCGCGGACCTCCCGGAGACCCATTCGACAAGCGATACGTTCTCCCAGAATTCGGTGCCCCTCTTGACCTCCCCGGCCGTGGTCAGTCCCAGCAGCAAGATGAGGGCGGGCAGGACGCTCAGGGATGCAAGACGCCGGAGGCGCGTGACTTGTCCGGAATGGTGCGCCTCGTCCCGCAGGAGATCGGCGAGAGTCCCCCCCGTCACCGAAGTCGATGCAATTCGCTCCAGGTGCGTGCGCGCACTCATCGGATAGTCCCGCAGCGTCAATGCAGCCGGGCGCGCCAACAGTGCGGTGGCAAGCTGCTGTGCCGGAAACCTTGAATCAGCCGATGCCGGCGTGGTCATGCCAAGTTCGTCCACCACCCGAAAGGGCAACCAGACGAGACGATTGGCGGCGGAGACGTACCAGTAGTCGCGCAGCGCCGACGTCTCCCGGTCGTCTCGCCGCTCGTCGGCTTCCGTCGCAACATCTTCCAGCCATTGCCTCGCCTGGGGCCATGGACAGTCCCGGCGTAGCCGGCTCGCGAGTGGCTCCCCGTCGAGGGCCGCGAATACCTCCCAGTGGCCCTCGTCCGTCCGTATCTCGGCTACCCACCGAGGAGCGGTCTCTCGAGACTTCCCCGTGCCCGGGTCGCGCGTCCATCCGCTCAAGGCGTTTCGCGGGACCAACCACATCCGCCGTTCCAGTTCAGGTTCCCGCGCGACCAGCACGCCGCTGGTGCCACGAACACGCCCGAGTACCTGGTACGGGCCGACCCGGTCGACCTCCGCGATGTCCGTGGGCATGCCGCCCTTCGGCAGCGCGCGTGGTGACATCTGCCCCCTCCGGACCCTTCGGTGCACCACCCGCGTGCTGGTCACACGGTCGTGCTCCGCAAGCCACCCGTTGGCCTTCCGGGCACGTCCAAACAGCGCAACCGCCAGCACCGCCCAGAGCCAGCGGTCAATCCGCTCGGTGGTGGCAGTGGCGAGTCCGGGGGCGATCAGGAGCGCCGTCCATGCGGTGTCGAGATTGGCAGCGAAGGCGCGCGCCAATCCCTTTCGCGCCCCCACAGGCAGCCCGGACACCGTGCACACACGCAGCCCGAGCAGCCGTTTGCCCGGGGAGAATCCCAACCGGCCTTCCATGACACCGAGGAGGAGCATTCCAAGGAAGGCCAGCAGGTCGAACACCCGATCCCCTTCCGAGGTGTAGGACCGGGGCGCCCCCGCCAACAGCCAGGCCAAGGGGAGGACGACGGTAGCCACCCCTAGGCCGTCCAAGAGGAACGCCGCGGCGCGACGCCCCGGCGTCGCTGGTCGCAGTGCCGTATCCAGGCAGCCCTCCAACGCCTCCCGGAGGGCAGGATACGTTGCGTACCGGTGGGTGCGTTCGCGCGCAAGACAGCGCATCACCACGAGCGACACGCTTGCCGGCACATCGGCGCGCTTCGCATCGACCGCCGTCGGTGCGCCCTGCAGCACCTGGCTGATCAGTTGGACGGCGCTGTCGGCCTTGAACGGGTACCCACCCGTCAGGAGATAATACAGGGTAGCTCCGACGGCATAGATGTCCGACCGGACATCCAGCGCTTCACCCAGCATCTGTTCCGGCGATGAGCACACGGGAGTGCCCATGAACATGCCCGTCTGCGTGAGCCGCAGGTGATCCGCTTGTTCCACCGGACGCGACAGCCCGAAGTCCCCAACCTTCATCTCGCCGCTTGAACCGACAAAGATGTTGGCGGGCTTGATGTCGCGATGAAGGATGCCCTGTTGTTCCGCCGCCTCGAGCCCCGCGACGATCTCCAGCGTGGCGCTGACGGCGTCCTGCCACGGCAGTGGCCCGTGGGCCGCCACCCTGTCCTCGAGGGTCCCCCCGGTGACCAGTTCCATGACGATGGCCTGGCGACCGTCGAGTTCCTCCGTGTTGTACACGTAGACCACGTTCGGATGATCTATCGCCGCGGCCGTGCGCCCTTCCCGGAGGAATCGGGCCCGATCTCGTTCGTCGTTCAGGCCATTGGCCAGCACTTTGATCGCAACCGGTCGACCCTCGTCGACCTCCCGGGCCGCGTACACGACTCCCATGCCGCCGCTGCCAAGGCGTCGATCCACAATGTACCGCCCAATGGCGGTGCCGGCGGCGATCCCGTCGGGGAGAGAAAGAATGGACATGTACCGCTCCCCAATGGGCACGGAAAGGAAGGTGCGCCGCCATGTAGACCCCGGTTCCCCCGCACGCGCCACCCGCCTGGTACGGCGGACGTGTCGCATCCGACGCCCCTGAACCCCTCATGCCGCTCGCGGGCCAGGCGTTTGCTGGAGGGAAGTCGCGCCTATGCTGTGCCCGCGGGGGAACGGTTGTCAAGCCCGAACAGGATCCTCATTCCCCAAGATCCTTAATGATGAAGTGCGGACTTCCACAGCACGGAACGGCGCTGCGCTTTCGGGAGACCCTGCGTGTCCGCTAGGCATCACGTCACAGCGCACGGCACCGCACAAGGCTTAACGCCATGGGCCGTCCTCGCGGCCCATTGTCCACACGAACCAACGGCGACGGGCCTTGATGTTCGATGAGCGCGCCCACGAAATCGCGCTACCCAACCTCCCGGCGCCGGTGTCTGTTGAACGCCAGCTCCAAGGGACGCGACCCCAGTCGTGCACGCGGTACACCAGCGGAAACGCAGCGTCACACGGATTCGGCCCTTCGGCCCCTCCACGGTCTCCCTCCCACCCAATCAGCTAAAGGGCACTGGACGGTCGGGACGGCACAGCTTCACCCCGGCCTCCCACGCCTCGCGATTGCCGTGCGTCATGAGCTGCTCGGCCACCCAGGGCACATCGGCCTGCCCAATCACCAGGTCGGGGCGATACGACCAGAAGCACAGCGCCCGAAATCTCCGGTACGCGCGGCGCGCCTCCCGTACGCGCACCATGGCGCGCGCCGTCTCAGCGTCCAGTGTGCGCCGACTCCGCCGCCCGCCGCGAGCCCCGATGTCCGCCAGATACCGGGTGATTTTGGACATGCGGATAACATAAGCCGCTTATGATACAAACACACCTCTCACATTTGGTTACGTCGCCAAGCAGCGGCGCCGACTCGGCCGAGACGGGCCTCCAGGGAGCCCCGCCCCCCACGTCACCGCCCCCCCCACGACAGCCGACGGGCCCCGCACCATCTGGCGCGGGGCCCGCTGGCCCGCAGGATCAGCGCAGGATCAGGGGTTCCGGTCGAGGCACACCCCGGCGCCCGCCGTCGGGTTGTTCTGCTCGGCGAAGGGGACCGGGAAGTTCACGTCCGCCCCGTACGACCCGCCCGGCTTGTGCCAGGTGCCCGTGGGGAAGACCGTGTTGGCAGGGCGGCTGTACTGACGGACCAGGCGGCGCAGGTCCCCCATGCGGGTGCCGCGCCCGAACAGGGCGAAGCCACGCTCGCGGAACAGCTGGCTGACGCGCGCCGCGTCAGCGCCCGCGTCGGTCAGGGGGGTGAGCCCCGAGACGGTGGCGCGGTAGGCGTTGATCGTCGCCAACGCCCCCGCCGCGTTCCCCGCCCGCAGCTGCGCCTCCGCCTCGATCAGCCGCGCCTCGGCGCCAATGAGGACCGAGAACGACGTCTCGGGACCCGTCCAGAGCCGCTGCGCCCAGAAGGGGGTGCCCAGGTCGTCCCGGTTGGAGCGGGTGACGCTGATGGCCCGGCAGAGCGCATCGCCCCCCTGGCAGGTGGGCAGGCGGGGGTCGTTGGCCGTGGCGAAGTTCAGGCCGTTCTGCCCCTCCGTGTTGCCCACGCTGTAGCGGGCCGTGTTGTTGCTCCAGTTCCAGAAGTTGTTGCTGCTGGCGGTGAGGGCGTGGAACTGGAGGTACTGGTAGGTGGTGGGCACCGCGGCCACCGCCTGCGCCGCCAACGCGGGCTGGTTCTGGTTCAGCAGGATGCGCCCCCGCACCAGCTGCAGCGCCGAGCGGACCCGCACGTCGTTCGTCGTCGTGCCCGTGACGAGCGCCAGCCCCGAGTCGGCGTGCGCGAGCGCGCGGGCGTACACCTGCGCGGTCGTGAGCGGACCGCCGTAGCGCTCCGCCCCGGCCTCGACGGTGCTGAACACGACGCCGCTGCAGAACACGTCGGCGGCGAGGTTCTCGAGGTAGGCCTGCACCAGGTACATCTCCGCCACCTGCCACCCCGGCGCCCCCGGCACGTACTGCTGGATGAGCGGGATGGCCTGCTGCGCGGCGACCGCGGCCCGGTGCAGGTCGCGCGAGGCGCCGAGGACGAAGGAGTTCTCGATCGTCACGACGCGCTGGTCGATCTCCTGCCGGGCGATGAACGAGTCGCCGTTGATCCACTCGTCGGCGAAGAGGCCGCCGAGGACGAGGAAGCTCTCGCCGCCCGAGGTGGCGGCGTTGAAGCGGCGGAGGGCGCCGAGGCGGACGGCATCGGCCCCGGCCGCGGACTGGACGTCCGCCGGGTTGACGAGGTCCGGGTCGGTGACGACGAGGAACTCGGAGGGGTTGCACGCGGCGAGCAGCAGGGCGGCCGCGACGGGCGCCATGGTCCGTCCCGCGACCTGCGGGAGGCGGGACCGGAGCGCGCGAAGCATGGTCTGAACGGGCATTCTGGGCGCTCTCCGATTAGAAGCCGAAGGTGAAGCGGAAGGTGAAGTACGTCGGCGGACCGAAGGCCTGGAACGACGACGGCGCGTCACCGGTGGTGCCGAACGCCTCCGGGTCCACGCCCGAGAACTTGGTCCACAGGATGCCGACGTTCCGGACGGCCGCGGTCACCCCCAGCGAACGGGAGCGGAGCGCGCGGGCCCACTCGGTCGGGAGGGTGGCGTTGAGCGCCAGCTCGCGGAAGCGGAGGAAGTCGCCGTCCTCGATGAACCCGGCGACCGAGCGGCTCGGATGCTCGCGGACCATGACGTTGCGGGCCTGGTCGAACAGCGGGGCGTTGCGGTCGAACATCGCCTGGCAGTTGTTGCGGCTGGCGCAGCGGATCCGCTCGGTGTTGTTGTACACCTGGAAGCCGCCCTTGTAGTCCAGCTGGGCGCTGACGCGCAGGCGCCGCTTCCAGAACTCGAACCCCTGCGTCATGACCAGCTCGCGGCGCGGGAGGGGGTTGCCGAGGTACACGTTGGTGTCGGAAACCGTGATCTCGCTGAGGTTCTGGTCGGCATTGTAGGTGATGATGCCGTTGCCGTCCTTGTCCTGGAAGCCGAGGAGCCCGCGCGACCACCAGCCGTTGAGCGGGTACCCGGCGCGCTGCTGCAGCGTCGACGAGGTGACGATGCTGGGGAGGTCGCTCAGCGTCAGCAGCTTGTTCGCGGTGGTGGTCCCGTTGAAGGACATGTCCCACCCGAAGTTCTCGCCCTTGATGGCCTGGATGGTCAGCAGGGCCTCGACGCCGGCGTTCTTGACGCGGCCCACGTTCTCCAGGCGCGCGGTGGCCCCGGTGCCGATCGAGGGCGGGAGCACGCGGCTGATCAGCGCGTCCCGCGAGATCTTGCTGTAGTAGGTGAACTCGGCGGTGACGCGGCTGTCCCAGAAGGTGCCGTCGAAGCCGACTTCGGTCTCGGCCGACAGCTCGGGGCGCAGGTTCCGGTTGCCCAGGGTGGTGTAGACCACGGCGGGCACGTCGCCGGCCTCGCCGCGGAACGTCGTGGCCGAGTAGAACTGCACGGCGTCGGTGGTGCCCGGCTGCACGCCGGACGCGCCGTAGGCCGAGCGCAGCCGCAGCTGGTTCACCCAGTCGGGCTTGGGGAAGAAGTCCTCGTCGGAGAGCACCCACGAGGCGGACAGCTTGGGGTAGAACACCGTCTTGAAGTCCGCGCCGAACGCACTGTTGCGGTCCGAGCGGATGGCACCGGTGAGGAACAGCCGGTCGCGCCACGCGACGTTCTGCTCGACGAACGCGCCCAGCGTGCGGCTCTCGGACGTGGCCTCGTCCCCCGTGACGACGGCGGCGGCGGAGATCTGCACGCCCCCGGGGGGGAGCTGGCGCCCGGTCACCCCGTTCCGGTCAAAGGTGTTCCGGATGTACTGGACGCCGGCGGTGGTCTTCGACTCGAGCGTCGCGCCCAGGCTCCGCGTGGCGGTCGCGCCCACGTCGACCGTGTAGGTGAAGAAGTTGGTGCGGTTGTCGATCTTGAAGCCCAGCCGGTCCTGGCCGATGTTCGGGCAGGCCTGGAAGCGGCACAGCTGCTGGTCGGTGCGGCTGATGTAATCCACGCCCAGATTGGCCCGGCCGCTGAGCCACGAGGCCGGACGGAAGTTGCCCGACATGGAGGTGATGAAGCGCTCCACCTGCTGCGTGGTCTCGCCCTGGTAGATGTCGCGCGGCGTGAACTCCCGCCAGCCGAAGAGCGTGTCCCCCGCCGCGGTGGTGTTGAGGCGGAAGCCCGGGCCGCCGTAGATGTTGGCGGCGATGCCGGGGGTCCCCGAGTCGTCCGAGCGCGGGAACGAGATGTCCTGCGAGATGTACCCTGAGCTGACGGCCACCTCGGCCTTCGGGGACAGGGTGACGTTGAGGTTGGCGCGGGTGGTGAACTTGGCCATGCCGCCCGGATTGCTCTGGGCCGCCGAGAGCGACCGGTTGCGTGACGCCATGAAGGCCCGGTCGAACTGCGGCACCATGGTCACGCCGTCCTCGTCCTCGTACTCGGTGTGCAGGAAGTACCGGACCGCCTCGGAGCCGCCGCGGACCTGCAGGCCGTGCTGGTACCGATACCCCGTCCCGAAGGGCGTCGCCTGCCGGTCGCGGGTCAGGTCGTACGAGGTGACCGAGTCCTGCGCGCAGGCCCCCCCGGCCACCTGGGTGATGGTGCAGAACGCCGCCAGCGCGTTGCTGCGGGTGGTGGTCGTCCCGGCGGTGGTGCCGGTGCGCCACCCGGTGTAGGCCGTCGGATAGTTGTTGCGGTCCTGCACCGCCGACTGCTCGGTGTAGTACGTCCACTGGGGGCGGCCGGCGACGCCCTTCTTGGTCGTGATCACGACCACGCCGTTCGCCGCGTCGGTGCCGTACAGGGTGGCCGCCGAGGGACCGCGGACGATCTCGATGTTCTCGATCTCCTCCGGGTTCAGGTCGCCGATGCGGCTCGGGGTCGTGCCGCCGACGCTCACCGTGGAGGACCCGGTGGCCCCCTCCATGCGGATGCCGTCGATGATGTAGATGGGGTTGTTCGTCAGCGAGAGCGAGCTGGTGCCGCGGATGCGGATGCGGATGCCCGCGCCGGGCTGCATGCCCCCGAACACCGTGACGCCGGCGGCGCGCCCCTGCAGCAGGTCGCCCATGTTCGTGACCGGGAGCTTCTCGGTGAGCTCGGCCGCGCTCACCTGCGCGATGGCGTTGCCGACCTCGACGCGCCGCTGGTTGCCGGTGGCGGTGGACACCACGGGGCTGAGCGAGATGGGCACGGCGGTCAACGTGATGTTCACCGTGGCGACCTGACCGGCGACGATGGTCGCCGGCTGGCGCGCCTCGGCGAAGCCCAGGCGCAGGACGCGCACGGTCACCGCCCCCGGCGCGAGCCCGCGGATGGCGTAGGCACCGTCGGTGCCGGTGAGGGCGCCAGCCGTGGAGCCGACGATGCTGACCTGGGCCGACCCGATCGGCAGACCGGTCGCGGCGTCCGTGATGCGGCCGGCGACGCCGCCGGTGGTCTGGGCTCCCAGCGGCGCCGCTGCGACCAGCGCGGCGAGTCCGGCGAGGAGCCTGCGTGCGAGAGGGCGCATGCGGGACATGATCGGGGGGGAGAACGTGGAGGTGTCACGGCGATAGGACGCGCCCGCAAGGCGCAACCCGCCAGCGGGGCGAAGTCTGCCATGGGGATGCGCGCGACACCAGTAGCCTATGCGCCTCCCGCCACCACCCGCACCGCCGTCCCCCACGGGTCCCGTGCCAGCAGATCGTTCCGTCCCGCCCACGCCACCGGTGCGCCCTGCGCCGTCAGCGACGCCGCCACCGCGTCCACCTCGGCGGCATCTGGAAGCACCAGCGTCCACGCCAGCAGCTGCGCGTCGTCCGCCGCGGGCGGGCGCGCCCCGGCGCCCGCCCACGTGTTGGTCCCCACATGGTGGTGGTACCCACCGGCCCCAAGGAACAGCGCCCCGGGGTACCGCCACGTCATGCGGTCAAACCCCAGCCCTTCGCCGTAAAACCCCGCGGCCCCCGCCAGCCCCCCTACGTGCAGGTGCACGTGTCCCATGCGCGTCCCCGCCGGCATCCCCGCCCACGGTGCCTCGCCCGCGACGGCCAGCAGCCCGTGCACATCCACCGGGTCGGTGGCCAGCATCAACTCGCGCCCCTGCCGCTGCCACTGGTCGCGCGGCCGGTCGGCGTACACCTCGATGCCCAAACCGTCCGGATCGGTCAGGTAGAACGCCTCGCTCACCAAGTGGTCCCCCGCCCCGGCGCGCACGCCCAGCGCCCCCAGATGCCGCACGAAGCGCCCCAGGTCACCACGCGCGGGAAGCCGGAGGGCAAAATGGTACAGCCCCAGCCGGCCGTGCCCCGAGGGGCGGGCACCCGGGTGCTCCACCAGCACCACCAGCGGCTCGTCATCGCCAACCGCCCCCAGCGTGGCCACGCCGGGCTCCTGCGACAGCACCCGCAACCCCAGTACCTGCTGGTAGAACGCCAGCGTGCGCGGCAGCTGCGCCACCTGCAGGCGCACGGCGCCCAACCGGGTGGCGTCGGGGAGACGGTACCCGGCCGGGGGCTCGCCGTAGCTGCCAACGGTGGCGGCATGCACGTCGGGCGACGCACCAAAGAGATCGTGGGTGGCAACGGACATCGGACGTCTCCGGCGAAAGAGGTACGACGATTATTGGTGTTGCAACACCTGTTGTCAAGAACAAAGGCCCCCGCGTGGGGGCCCCGGTCCCGACGGCGGGCGGCGCGACCGCCTACACCGACCAGATCGCCGACAGCACCCGCCGGAAGTTCCCCCCCAGGATCCCCTCGATCTCGGCGTCGCTGTACTTCCGCCGGATCAGCCCCTCCGTCAGGTCGAACATCCGCTGCGGGTGGTCCAGCCCCTCAATGTCGATCTTCTCACGGAAGCCGTAGCTCCCCTTGTAGCCGGCGCGCAGCCGCGCGTTCTGGTCGGGGGCCATGTCGTCGTAGCCGTGCAGGTCGATGTCGCTCCCCACCCCCAGGTGCTCGGAGCCAATGAGCTTCCGCACATGGTCGAAGTGGTCCAGCGCATGCTCGATGGTCGTGGGCTCGCGGTCGCGCACGAACATCCGCACCCCCGTGATCCCCATCACGCCGCCGCTCCGCTTCACCGCCAGGATCGCCTCGTCCGCCTTGTCGCGCGGGTGCCCGCTGGCCAGCGCCCGGCAGTTGGAGTGCGTGATGAGCACGGGCCGCTTCGAGAGCTCGAAGGCGTCCAGCGTGGTGCGGTCGCCGCAGTGCGACACGTCCACCGCCATCCCCACCGCGTTCATCCGCTCGATGATCGCCGCCCCGAAGTCGCTGATCCCCTCGTCGCGCCGCTCGGTGGAGCCGTTGCCGATGAGGTTGCGGCTGTTGTAGGTCAGCTGCGACACCCGCTGCCCCAGCGCGTGGAACAGGGTCACGTCGTCGGGGCGCCGGAAGTGCTCGCTGTTCTGCAGCCCCAGCAGCACCCCCACCTTCCCCGACGCCTTCACCCGCGCGAAATCCCCGGCACTGTCGATGCGCATGAAGCGCGTGTCGCTCCCCGCCAGCAGGCTGTTCCACTGCGAGAAGAACAGCAGCGCCTGCTGATGCGCGTCGGGGCCCCCCAGCCCCACCGCCGGATGGAACACGTGGATCCCCGAGCGGCGCAGGAGCTGCATGTGCGCCTCGGGGAGCGACTCCGGGTTGGCCGCCCACTGCCCCTGCTGCCCGAAGTCGAGGGTGAGCAGCCCCAGCATGTCGATCACGAGGGCGCGCTCCATCAGCGCCACGGCACGCGCCGAGTACTGGGGCGTCCCCTGCCCGAACAGCTGGTAGCGCCCGAGGTTGAGCATGGGGGCGCCCAGCGTGGCGGCCCCGGCCACGGCGGCCTGCGCCAGCAGGGCGCGCCGGGTGATCGTCGTCAGTGCATCAGCCATGGCGGGTCCTCAGCGGGGGGGCGCCGCCCCGGCGGGGGGCGCGGCGCGGGTGAAGGTGGCCGGTGTCCCCGCCATGTCGGCCACGAGCTCGCTCACGGTGCCGGTGGGGGTCACGCGGAAGCTCACGAAGAACGCCGGGAGCACCGGGCTGTCGTACTTGGCGCGGAAGTTGTCGCCGTTCCAGTGCTCCAGCGCGCTGGCGAAGTTGGGGCCGTACGCCAGCCGCAGCGCGCCCCCCGCCTCGGTCACCACCATGGTGCCGTACAGGCTGTCCACGTAGGTGCCGGCATAGCGCGCCAGCGGCAGCGACGGCGCACCGGCGGGGGGGCGCAGCGAGTCGGCGCGGCGCTGCGCCTCGCGGGCCCGGTCCAGCTGTGCCTGCGTGCGCGCCAGCGCGTCGGCCGACCAGTCGCGCGCCGGCGCCTTGAGCTGCAGGTCGAACAGCTTCCGCATGAGCGCCGTCGGGAGCCCGGTGGCGTTCATGTTGGTCAGCAGCACCACGCCGAACCGCTCCTCGGGGAGCATCGCCACCAGCGCGGAGAAGCCGTCGATGTTGCCGCCATGGTGCACCACGGCGCGCCCGCGGTAGTCCTCCAGGAACCACCCCAGCCCGTACGACGCGAAGTGCGTGTGCGGGTTGAAGGCCCGCGCCGCCGAGTCCAGCCGGATGATGGTGCTGGGGCTGTGCATGTCGTCGGCCATGCGGCGGCTGTAGAGCGCGCGGCCGCCGATGGTCCCCTGCCCCAGCTGCAGGCGAACCCACTGCGCCATGTCGGTGACCGTGGAGTTGATGGAGCCGGCGGGGCCGGCGTTGTCGATGTGGCGCCACGGGATGGGGCGCACGGTGCCGTCCACCTCGGCGTGGGGCGTGGCCGCCTCGGGACGCTGCTCGATGCCGCGCGTGGTGGTGGTGGAGGCGGTCATCCCCAGCGGCGCGAAGAAGCGGGTGGCGACGAACTCCTCCCAGCGCATGCCGGCCACGGTGGCCAGCACCTCGCCGGCGGCGATGTACATGATGTTCTGGTAGCCGAACTGCGAGCGGACGCTCCACGAGGGGCGCAGGTGCCGCACGCGCCGCAGGATCTCGGCGGGGGTGAGCCCGGAGGCGTACCACACCTGGTCACCGCGGGCGAGGCCGCTGCGGTGGGAGACGATGTCGCGGACGGTGAGTTCGCGGGTGACGGCCGGGTCGTACAGCTGGAGCCCCGGCAGGTAGGTGGTGACGGGGGCGTCGAAGGCGAGCCGTCCCGAGTCGGCGAGCATGGCCAGCGCGGCCGTGGTGAAGGCCTTGGACGCGCTGCCGATGGCGAACACCGTCTGCGCGTCGACCGGCTGGCGGGTGCCGGTGTGGCGGACGCCGTACCCCTTGAGGTACAGGACCGAGTCGTTGCGCACGATGGCGAGGCCGAGGCCGGGGACCTTCCAGTCGGCGAGCGCCTGGGTGATGTAGGCGTCGAGTCCGGGGAAGGGTTCGCGCGCGGGGGGCTGGGCGCGGGCGGCGGCGGCTGCGCCGGCGAGGAGGGGGAGGGCGGCGGCCACGCGGCGGAGGGCGCGGCGGCGTGGGGCTGGGGGGTGTGCGGGGAGGCGGGTCACGGCGGGGCGGGAAGAGGGCCGCGGGTCTGGTACACGGGACTGTATACAGAGCCGCGCCAATCGTAGCCCCCGGCACCGATGACGACAAGCCTCGGCGCCGGGGGGAACCCCGCGGCGCCCCCCGCGGCGCCCGTCCGCCGGACTTATGCCGTGTAGTGCGGCTTGGCGTCCCCCATGCCGCCCCCGTCCACCACCTGCGTGTAGCCCGCCGCCGTCAGCGCCGCCGCCGCATGCGCCGACCGCCCGCCGCTGGCGCAGTACACCACCAGGCGCGAGCTGCGCGTGATCCCCGCGCGCCCCTCCAGCGCCTCGGGAAGATCCTGCACCGGGATGTGCACCGCGCCGTCCAGGTGCCCCAGCCAGAACTCGAGGGTGGTGCGCACGTCGATGATGGCGTCGATGGGCTTGCCGCGGAAGGAAGGCATGGGCGAGGGGGGCGAAGTGTATGTTGGTATATGCATAAACGTATACCTTGCTCCACCCCGGCGGCAAGGGGGGAACCCGCCCGCGATGAACCCTCGCCGCCCGCTCCCCGCGGCTCGCGTCGCCGGAAGCCGCAGCCTATGTTCGGCCGCACCCCGATGGCCCCTCCCCCCCTCGAGCCGTCCATGCCACACCCCCTGTTCCGCCACGTCGCGCCGAGCGCCCGCCGCCTGGCCACCACCGGCGCCCTCGCCTCGCTCGCCGCCGCCGCCCTCGGCGCCCAGCGCCTCCCCGCGCAGGACCTCGCCGCGCTCCCCTGGCGCCACATCGGCCCCGCCGCCTTCGGCGGGCGCATCGACGACATCGAAGCGGTCCCCGGGAAGCCATCGACCATCTTCGTCGGGACCGCGGGGGGCGGGGTCTTCCGCACGACGAACAACGGGACGACGTGGACGCCGGTGTTCGACCGCGACGGGCGCACGACGTCCATCGGCGACCTCGCCATCGCGCCCAGTGACCCGGAGATCATCTGGGTGGGGACCGGGGAGCCCAACAACCGGCAGAGCAGCACCTGGGGCGACGGCGTGTATCGCTCGCTCGACGGCGGCGACAGCTGGGCGCACATGGGGCTCCGGGACACGCACCACATCGGGCGCGTCGTGATCCATCCGCGCAACCCCGGCATCGTGTTCGTGGCGGCGGTCGGGCACCTGTTCGGCCCCAATGCGGAGCGCGGGGTGTATCGCACCACCGACGGCGGCCAGAGCTGGCGGAAGGTCCTCGCCGGCGACAGCGTGACCGGTGCCATCGACGTGGCGCTCGACCCCGACGGGCGCACCGTGTACGCGGCGCTGTACCAGCGCCAGCGCCGTGGCTTCGGCTTCGTCGGCGGGGGGCCGGGGAGCGGGCTCTTTCGCTCGCGCGACGGCGGCGAGAGCTGGGAGCGGCTGACCACCGGCCTCCCGGCCGGCGTGCAGGGGCGCATCGGCATCGCCATCGCCCCCAGCCAGCCGACCACCGTGTATGCCATCATCGAGGCAAAGGACGGCGGCGTCTTCCGGTCGGACGACCGGGGGACCACGTGGACGCGGCAGTCGTCACTCAACCCGCGCCCCATGTACTACTCCCAGATCCGCGTCGATCCGCGGCACCCCGACCGCGTCTGGGTCCTGGGGACCGAATTGCACAAGTCGATCGACGGCGGGCGGACCTTCACCACGGAGAAGACCGGCGAGCGCATCCACGTGGACCATCACGCGCTCTGGCTCGACCCGGCCGACGGGAGCCACATGCTGCTGGGGAACGATGGCGGGCTGTACTTCACGTACGACGGCGCCCGCGCGTGGGACTTCGTCGACAACCTCCCCATCGGGCAGTTCTACGACATCGACGTGGACGACCGCGACCCGTACGTCATCTATGGCGGGACGCAGGACAACGGCACCTGGGGGGTGCCGGTGCGCACCTGGAACGGCGTGGGGATCACCAACGCCGACGTCCTCAACATCGCCTACGGCGACGGCTTCTTCACCGTCACCGACCCGGCCGATCCGCGCTACCTGTACGCCAACTCGCAGGGCGGGCGCGCCTACCGCGTGCATCTGGCCACCCGCGAGGAGCGGGGGATCCGCCCGGTGATGGCCGACGCCGCCGACACGCTGCGCTTCAACTGGAGCACCCCCATGCTCCGCTCACCGCACGACCCGCGCACGGTGTACTACGGTGCCAACAGGCTGTTCCGCACCCGCGACGGCGGGCAGTCCTGGGACGTCGTCTCCCCCGACCTCACGCGGAACCAGCCGTGGAAGACGCTCCCCATCATGGGGATGCTGCGCGACTCCGCCACGCTGTCGCGCGACGACGGCGTGAGCGACTACGGCACCATCACGACGCTCAGTGAGTCCCCCGCCGGGCGCGGGACGCTGCTGGTGGGCACCGACGACGGCCAGGTGCAGCTGACCACTGACGGCGGGGCGACCTGGGCCAACCTGACGGCCCGCTTCCGCCTCCCGGGGCCCCGGTGGGTGAGCAAGGTCCTCTGGTCGCAGCACGACGCCCGCACCGCCTGGGTCGCCTTCGACGGGCACTACGATGACGACATGACGCCCCTGGTGTTCCGCACCGGCGACGGCGGCGCCACGTGGCGCTCCGCCGCCGGCAACCTCCCCGCCGGCCACCCGGTGAAGACGATCGCCGAGCACCCCGGGAACCGGAACGTCGTCTTCGCCGGGACGGAGTTCGGGCTGTACGTCACCTTCGATGGCGGGCAGTCCTGGACGCACGCCGGCGGGTCGCTGCCCCGCGTCCGGGTGGACGACATCGCCATCCACCCGACGCACCGCGACCTCGTGCTGGGGACGCACGGGCGCAGCCTCATCGTCCTCGATGACATCGCCCTCTTCGACCTGGGGGCGCCGGTGGTCGCCGCGGGGGCGGCGCAGCTCTATCCCATCCGGCCGTCAGTGCAGCGCTTCATTGCGCGCGTCCTGCCCACCCCCGGCGCCCGCGCGTTCCAGGCGCCCAACCCGCCGTCCGGGGCCATCCTCACCTACGCCTTGGGCGCCCCCGCGTCGGCCGGTGACACCCTCGCCACGCTCACCATCACCGACGCCAACGGCACGGTGGTGCGCACCATGAAAGCCGACGCCACCCCCGGCATCCATCGCACCGGGTGGGACCTGCACCGCGACCGCGCCCCCGGGGTGACCGACGCCGACGAGGGGTGGTTCGGCGCGCCGACGGGGGCGTGGGTGGTCCCCGGGCGCTACACCGTCACCCTGGCCGCGCGCGGCATGCGCGTGTCGCAGCCGGTCGAGGTGCTGGCCGACACGCGCCTGGAGATTGCCGACGGGGCCCTCGCGGCGCGGGCCACCGCCTCGGCCAGGCTCGCCGCCCTGCAGCACTCGTTCAATGACGGGGTCGAGCTGCACCGACGCATGGCCGTCGAGCGCGAGCGGCTCGAAACGGCGCTGTCGGGGAACGTCGCCAGGCGCGACTCGCTGGCCGCGCTGAGGGAGGAGGTGAAGCAACGGCTGGAGGCATTGGGGCGGCGCTTCGGCGCCGGCTTCGGCGGTCCCAAGTTCGGCTTCCTCGACCTGGACGGCGCAATGCAGGCGTCGTCCACGGGTCCGACCGTGGCGCAGGAGCGCACCCTTGCGCAGCTGGGCGCCCGGCTCAGGACCGACCTGGCCGCGCTCAATGCGCTGCTGTCCGGATCCTTCACCACCCTGCAGCAGAAGGCGGAGCGGGCCGGGGTGGTGCTGGCGCCGGTTCCGCTGCCGTGACCACTGGCGCGTCCCTGGCCCCATGCCGGTCCCGTCACGCAGCCTCCGCCGCGTCCTCGCTCCTCACCCTGCCATGAGCATGTCCCGCGGCCGTCGCGCCCTCCTCCTCGCCGCCCTCCTCCCCGCGTGCGCCGCAGCCGCGCGCGCCCAGGGGAGCTACCCGCCCGGCACCGCCTTCCCCATGAGCCGCGACACCATCGTGGGGCGCATCGCCGACCTCCAGCGCATCCACACCCCCGAGGGGATCGAGCGCCTCGAGCCGCTCGACGTGAACGGCAGCACGCAGTGGATCAGCATCCGCGGCCTCAACCGCCGCAACCCCATCCTGCTGGTGGTGCACGGCGGCCCCGGGAGCCCCATGCTGGCCTCCACCTGGGCGTACCAGAAGCCGTGGGAGGACTTCTTCACCGTGGTCAACTGGGACCAGCGCGGCGTGGGGAAGAACTGGAACCCCGCCGACACCGGGCGCCTGCGCCCCACCATGACGCCGCAGCAGCATGTGCGCGACGCCGAGGTGGTGGTGCGCCACGTGCTGAAGACGCTGGGGCAGGACAAGCTCGTGCTGCTGGGGTGGTCGTGGGGGACCATGTTCACCCCCGCGCTGGTGCAGCAGCACCCCGAGCTGTTCCACGCGTGGGTGGGGATGGGAGTGGCCGGCGGGGGGGCGGCGGCGGGAGCGGCCCCCGGGCGCGACGTGCTGCACGAGCGGCTCATGGAGATCGCGCGGGCGGCCGCCGACACGCAGGCCGTGCGCGAGCTCACCGCGCTGGCCCCCGGGGCCGTGGGGGGCCCCACGGGGATCGACCGCGCGCTGGCGCTGCGCAAGTGGGCGCGCCTCTACGACGGCGGCTGGTACGGCAAGCCCACCCTCGACCTGTTCTTCTCGCTCTCCGACTGGGGCCCCGAGTACACTGCGGGCGAGGCGCAGGCGCTGGTCCCCGCCACCCAGTGGGGGGCGCGCGCCCTCGTGGGCGCCCCGTCCGGCGGGGGCGCGCCGTCGCTGCGATATCAGGTGCCCATGCTCTTCCTCATGGGACGCTACGACCTGCACACCCCGTACGCCTCCGCCAAGGCGCTCTTCGACCGCATCGAGGCGCCGCACAAGCGGTTCGTCACCTTCGAGCGCAGCGCCCACTTCCTGATGGTGGAGGAGCCCGGGCGCTTCCTGCTGACGCTGGTGCACGAGGTGCTGCCGCTGGCCGGCGGAGCGAAGGCCTTCGAAGTGCGGGAGGTCCCGATCCGGCGGTGAGGGTTACCGCGCCCGACGCGGGGGCGCACCGCGCGGGGCCCCGCCGGAGGCCCTGTGCGCCGCGGCGCGGGTGGCGTCCAGCACCGCACGGACGCGCTGCGTAATCGCCGGACGGATCGCCAGGGCATCGGCCACGGCGGGCCACTGTGCCACGGCCTCCTCAACGTGGGCAATCGCCCGCATGGCCTGCCCGCCGTCCAGCCCCGCGTCGCGTGCCGCGCGATACATGGCCCGCACCGTCGGCGCCATCGTCTCCCCGCCAATCGCGGTGGTGTGCTGCCCCCCCATCCCGGCACTGAAGGTGAGGTCATACGCCGGGGCCAGCCGCCACGTGCCACCGGCGTCCATCAGGTACGCGAAGTTCCGGGCGTGGTCGTCGCGGTTGTGCGCGAACACGTTGAACGCCATGCGCCGCACCGCCTGCTCCACCTGCCGCAGGTCGCGCGTGAGCGCCCCGGTGACGGCCAGGAACGCCGCGTAATCCAGCGACGGCAGCCGATGGCTCGCATGCAGCAGTCCACCCAGCGTGTGCAGGTGCAGCCGGCCACGCCCCCCGGGCCCGTGCCGGTCAAAGCGCTGCACGCCAAACCAGCGCTGGCCGTCCGCCGCGGGAAACAGCGTGGCCGGCGGCACGTCGATGCCAGCGCGCCGCGCCAGCTCCCAATACGCCAGCTCCATGGCGCCCACGTCGCGGCCGTACGCGGCAATATCATCCCGCGCGGCAAACTTGATGAGGTATGGCGTGAAGGCGTCCGGAAGCGCAGGCTCCCGGCCGGCAGCCATGGCGGGTGACACGCCGGCCATGACACGACCATCGCCCGACACCCCGGCCAACACCTTGGGGCGCGCCCCGCCGGGAGATCCCCCCGCCGCCGCCAGCTGCGGCAGCACCGCCTCCGCGCTCCCCTCCAACAGGCGCTCCCCCTGCGCGGCCAATGCCGCCAGGTCCAGGGGCCACCCGGCACCGTCGG
>JBILED010000170.1:0-6056 GCA_044352305.1 Gemmatimonas sp. | reverse complement strand
GCCACGACGCCGTCGGCCAGCAGCTGCCGGCGCGCGCCCACCGCGTAGAACACGCGGTTCTCGCGCACGTCCATCGCCTTGACGGTGTCGGTGAGCACCGCCTTGTCAGTGGTCAGCTGCGCGTTCTCGGCGCGCAGCTGCTGCAGCTGCGCCTGCACCTCGGCGATCTCCTGCGCGCGCGCCGAGAGGCGCGTGTTGAGGTCGGCCAGCAGCGCCGCCGCCGCCGACGAGTCGGCGCGCAGGGTGGTGAGCGTGTCCAGCAGCGAGCGCACCTGCGCCTGCCGCGCGGCCAGCCGCTGCCGCAGCTGGGTCAGCCGGTCCAGGAGGTCGGCGCGGGCCGCGGCCGCCCCAGCCTTGCCGGTCTCGTCGCCCGGGGTGATCCCCACCTTCGAGGAGAGGCCGCGCACCTGCCGCAGCTCGGCGTCCACCGCGTCGGCGAACTTGGACGCTTCCACCACCTCGGTCAGGGCACGGTCCCGGTCGGCAGAGGCGCCGCTCATGAGCGCCTGCAGCGAGTCGCGGGCCGCCGACGCGGCGACCAGCTGCGCCGCCAGGGAGTCGGCCCGGGCCACGGCTGCCTTGTCGGTGCATCCGCCCAGCAGCGCGGCGGGAAGGGCGAGCAGCAGGGCGCGAGCGACCGGCGAACGGAACAGGAACATGGAGGCGTGGGTGAAGGGTGGGACGAACCGACGAAAGCTACGGACACCGGCACCGAAGGCAATGCCCATGGTCTGGCGGACGGAGCCATGAGAGTACCCGGGGCGGGCGGCTCCGTTCCGCCCGCCGTCGCCGACGGCTAGAGCCAGCCGCGCAGGCGATAGAGTGCCGACGCCATCGTCTCGTAGAGCACATCCTGGAACGCCATCCGCCGGTTGAACGGCTGATCCAGCCGGTTGGCGTCGTAGGTGCGCGGTGCCGCCGGCCGGCATACCACTGCCAACCCGGCCCGCTCGATCGTGGCGCAGGCCCGCCGCGAATGCATGGGCGAGGTGACCAGCGCCACCCGTCGCCACCCGTGCGTGCGCGCCATGGCGGCGAAGGCCAGCGCCTCGTCACGCGTGCTGTGCACGTTGCGCACAAACCGTACCGTGGACCCCGGGGCCATCAGCGCCGCCAGTCGGCGCTGGTCGGCTTCCGAGCTCACCGGGCGCGCGTCGCCTTCGTGGGCCACCACCGATAGGGCCACGGTGGGGATGCGCCCCTGCGCCGCCAGCGCCAGCCCGGTGAGGAGCCGGTCGATTCCCTGGTCGCGCACCAGCCCGGCCGTGTTCACGCTGGCGGAGAGGACCACCACGGCGTCCACCGGGCCGGCGGCGGTCGGAGGGTCGGCGCGGATGAAGCGGGGGACCAGCGGCACCACCAGCGGGGTGTAGGTGGCCACCAGGAGGAGCGCCGAGAGCCCGGCCAGCGCGACCCACAGCCACGCCCCCAGCACCGACGGCGCCAGCAGCCACCCGGCCAGGAGTGCCACGCCGTGCGCCGTGGCCACCTCCACCCCGGCGGTGTTCCAGAGGTCCAGGGTGCGGGCCACTTCCACGGCCGCCACCCCCAGCAGCGCCCCGCACCCCCGCACGCGCCACACGGGGGCGCGGGTGCCCACCTCGGCCCCGCGCCCCCGGAACAGCAGGTCAGCCACCGGGCCGCCGCGTCAGGGCGCGTCCTCGGGGGTGACGCGCGTGGCGGGCGGCTGCCGGTACGTGTCGAACCAGCTGCGCAGGTAGAGCTGCGTGCGCAGGAAGTTGGACGGTGTGGAGCTGGTGCCGTGCCACTCGTTGTTGAAGCGCACCATCGCCGTGGGGACCTTCAGCATCTTGAGCGCCTCGTAGTACTCCTCCGTCTGCCCCATGGGGGTGCGCAGGTCGTTCACCCCCGTCATGAGCATGGTGGGGGTGCGCACGTTCCCCACGTACATCAGCGGGGAGCGGCGCAGGTGCTCGCTGGGATCCTCCCACGGCAGCTTCGCGAAGTTGCGGTACCAGCTGGCGCCGTCGGTGGTGCCCACGAAGCTCAGCCAGTTGGTCACCGGGCAGTTGGCGCTGGCCGCGGCAAAGCGGCTGGTGTGCCCCACGATCCACGACGTGAGCACGCCGCCGCCGGAGCAGCCGAAGACGTACAGGCGGTTGGCATCCACGTAGCCGCGTCCCAGCAAGGTGTCCACGCCGGCCATGAGGTCGTCGTAGTCCTTCCCGGGGTAGGCGTTCTTGATGGCGTTGCCGAACGCCGAGCCGTAGCCGGTGGAGCCGCGCGGATTGGTGTAGAGGATGACGTAGCCGTGGGCCGCGTGGTCCTGCCGCGCGAAGCTGAAGCCCACGTTGTACATCGAGTGCGGACCGCCGTGGATCTCCAGCATGAGCGGGTACTTCCTGGCCGGGTCGAAGCCCGCCGGCTTCACGATCCACCCCTGGATGCGGAGCCCGTCGGCGGAGCGGTACCACACCTCCTCGGTGGTGGCCAGCTGCTTGCCGGCCAGCACGTCGCCGTTGACGTCCGTGAGGCGGGTGACGGCGGCGGGGGTGCGCAGGTCGAACGCCACCACGTCGGTGGGCTGCGACGGCGTGCTGTGCGTCCCCACCGCCAGCCCCGCGCGGCTGATGTCGGTGACGGTGAGCAGCTGCGCCCCGCGGGTGACCGGCCGCACCTCCCCCTTGAGGGTGGCGAGGTACAGGTTGCGGGACCCCTCGTTCTCGACGTTGAAATAGACGCCGCTGCCGTCGGGGGCCCAGAACAGCTCACCCGGGGAGCGGTCGAGCTGGGCGGTGAGCGCGCGCGGGTTGCGCCCGTCGGCGTCCATCACGTACAGCGCGGCGTCCTGCCAGGTGGCGTCGGTGCTGTCGTACCCCGTGTAGGCGATCAGGCGGCCGTCGGGGGAGGGGACGGGGCCGTTGTCGGGGCCGTTGCGCCGCGTGAGCTGCGCGATGGCGCCGGTGGCCACCTCCACGCGGTAGATGTCCGACTGCCGCCACGCATACTCGGCGTCGGCCACCCGGTTGGAGGTGAACAGCAGTGCCTTGCCGTCGGGGGTCCAGGTGCCGCCGTTGGCGTTCCACGCGCCCGTGGTGACCTGCCGCGGGGTGCCCCCGTCGGCGGGGACGACGAACAGCTGCTGGACGCCTTCCTCGAGGAATCCCTGCCGGTCGGCGCGATACTTGACTGCGGTGACCACCCGCGGCGGCTCCACCCACTTGGCGCCGCGCGGCGCGGCGGGCATGGCGATGCGCCACGGGTCGCCGCCGCGCACCAGCATGCCGAAGGCCAGCGTCTTCCCGTCTGGGGACCACTCCACGCCGCCCGGGGCCTCGGTGAGCCGCGTGACCTGCGTGGTGGCGCCCTCGGCGTCCATGTAGCGCACCCACAGCTGCGCGCCCCCTGGCTCGCCGGGCGCCACGTACACGATGCGCGAGCCGTCGGGGCTCCACCGGGCCCCCGCGCCCTTCACCAGGAAGCGGTTCTTCGTGCCGTCGGCGTTCATGAGCCAGATGGCCGACTCACGCCGGTCGTTGAGCTGGTCGATCCAGGTGCGCGTGTACAGCAGCTGCCGACCATCGGGGGAGAGCGCGGGGGCGCTCACCTCCTCCCAGTTGAAGTAGTCGGCGATGGTGAGCCGGTCACGCGGGGGCGCGCCCCCCGCTTGGGCGGAGAGCGTGGCGGGGAGGGCCAGCGCCGGCACAAGGACGACCAGCGCGCGGAGAGCGGCCGACCGGCGGGGGCGCAGGGGACTGGGGTGGATCATGGGGGCTCCGGAAAAGGTCCGGCCCCAACTTGCAGCGCGGCGCGCTCCGCGCAACCACGCGGTTAGCGCGACAGCGAGTCGGCGAGGGCCAGCAGGCTGTCGCGGAGGACCGAATCGGCCGGGATGAGGCGCCGCACCCCCTTCCACTGGCGCACCAGCGGCGAGCGGGGGGTGAGCGCGGTCTCCACCACGCGCCGGCGGGAGGTGCTGGCGTGCACCATGCGCCCCTCCCCCACGTAGATCCCCACGTGGGAGATGCGCGTGCCGCGCCCGAAGGTGAGCAGGTCGCCGGGCTTGAGGGCGTCCAGCTGCCGCGGCACCTCGATGCCGGTGGCCGCCTGCTGCTGCGCGGTGCGCGGGAGCGGCAGGTCGAAGGCCGCCATGACGTGGCGCACCAGCGCGCTGCAGTCGAGCGCCACGTTCGGGGTGGTCCCCCCCAGCTTGTAGCGGGTGCCCAGCTGCGACCGGGCGATGGCCACCACCGAGTCGCGCAGCGCCTGCGCCGAGGCGCTGAACCGGGCGAAGGGGCGGGGGGGCTCCCCTTTGGACGCCGCCTGTGCCGCCGCCGTGCCAGGCACCAGCATCCCCCCCACCCCGACCACCACGGACAGCGCTCCCGCCGAGAGGGCGGAGCGCAGCGCGCGGGGGGTGACGACGGGCAGGGGCACGTGCGGAGCGCTGGTGGAGGGGTGGTGACGTGCGGCGGGGAGCAAAAACCTAGCCAGGCGGTCCGGACCACGCCACCCCACGGGCGCGTGGCCTTGGGCCCTGGCGGTTCAGCGCACCCCCAGCGCCTTGTGCGTCTGCACGGACAGTCGCCACCGGGGGTGACGGAGGCAGTACGCCACGGCGGCGGCGGTATTGGCCTCCCGATGGGGGCCGTCCATGGGCTGCAGCAGGAAGTGCCGGAACGGGAGCCCCGCAAACCGCTCCGGGGGGGCCAGCGGCTGGGGGAACACCAGCTTCAACTCATCCCCCTGCGTGAGGACCAGGGGGGCGTCGGCCTTGGGGCTCACGCACACCCAATCCAGCCCCGGGGGGGCGGGCTGGGTGCCATTGGTCTCCACGGCCACCTCGAACCCCTCGGCGTGCAGCGCCGCCACCGCCGGGGCGTCCAGCTGCAGCAGCGGCTCCCCCCCGGTGCACACCACGAAGGGGCGCACGTCTGGGGGGGCATCGGCAGGCCAGCGGCTGCGGACGAAGGCGGCCAGCGCCTCCGGGGTGGCGAATTTCCCCCCGTCGGGGCCCACCCCCACGAAGTCGGTGTCGCAGAAGGTGCACACCGCGCTGGCGCGATCGGCTTCCCGCCCGGTCCACAGGTTGCACCCGGCAAAGCGGCAGAATACGGCCGGCCGGCCGGCCTGCACCCCCTCCCCCTGCAGGGTGTAGAAGCACTCCTTGACGGTGTATGCCATGGGTCACCCGGTTCCCGGGGCGTCGGCGTAGCGGATGGGGTCGGTGCGGCCCGCCTGCGCAAACCCGCGCCGCCGCAGCTGGCAGCTGTCGCACCGCCCGCACGCCGCCCCGTCGGCGGCGGGGTCGTAGCAGCTGGTGGTGAGCCCGTAGTCCACCCCCAGCGCGGTCCCGAGGCGGATGATCTCCGCCTTGGTGAGCTGCTGCAGCGGAGCCGCAATCCGCAGCCGCGCCGTCCCCTCCACGCCGGCCTTGGTGGCCAGGTTGGCCATCGTCTCGAAGGCGGCGATGTACTCCGGGCGGCAGTCGGGGTATCCCGAGTAGTCCAGCGCGTTCACCCCCACGTAGATGACCGGGGCCCCCAGCACCTCGGCCCAGGCCAGCGCGAACGACAGGAAAATCGTGTTCCGCGCCGGCACGTAGGTGACCGGGATGTCGTCCGCGGTGGCCACGTCGCGATCCTTGGGGACCGCCACGGCATCCGTGAGCGCCGACCCGCCCCACTGGCGCAGGTCGATGTCCACCACCACGTGCTGCGCCACCCCCTGGGCCGCCGCCACCCGACGCGCCGCCTCGATCTCCACGGCGTGCCGCTGCCCGTAGCGGAAGGTCATGGCGCAGGGGGCAAAGCCGTCGCGCCGGGCCACCGCCAGCGCCGTGGCCGAGTCCAGCCCGCCGGAGAGCAGCACCACCGCCGGGCGGGGGCCGGGGGCGGGATCGTGGGGGGAGGGGATCGCCGGGTGTTCCATGGGGGGAAAGCTACCAGTGGGCGGGAGGGGGGGCGCCTCCCGCGCGCCTCCCCTATTCTTCATGCCATGACCCTCGACTGGCTCGCCTCCCCGGACGCGTGGATCGCGCTCCTGACCCTCACGGTGCTCGAGATCGTCCTCGGCATCGACAACGTCATCTTCAT
>JBILED010000169.1:0-6091 GCA_044352305.1 Gemmatimonas sp. | reverse complement strand
CGGGGTGGACCGGGCCGTCGAGGTGCTGGGGATGCTGGCGCGGAAGGCGCGCGGCGCGTCCTGAGCGGGAGGCCGGGCGCATGACCGACGCACCCCCGTGGGGGCCGGCGCCTGCTGAGCGGGTCCTGGTGGCGATGTCCGGGGGCGTGGATTCCTCGGTGGCTGCCGCCCTGCTGGTGGAGGCCGGGTGCGACGTGGTGGGGGTGACCATGAAGCTGCATCAGGACGGCAGCGACCTCCCCGACCGTCCCTGCTGCTCGCTGGACGCCACCAGCGATGCGCGCCGCGTGTGCCAGGCGTTGGGGATCCCGCACTACGTGGCCAACCTCGTGGACCGATTCTCCGAGGACGTGCTGGCGGACTTCGTGGCCGAGTATGCGCGCGGGCGCACGCCGATCCCCTGCGTGCGGTGCAACACCTTCACCAAGTTCCGGGACCTGCTGCGCACGGCTGACGAGATCGACGCGCGGTGGCTGGCCACGGGGCACTATGCGCAGATGGGGTGGCACCGGGGCGCACGGGCGCTGCTGCGCGGCGCCGACGCGGCCAAGGACCAGGGGTACTTCCTCTGGGGGATGGACCGTGCGGTGCTGCCGCGGCTGGTGCTCCCGGTGGGAGGGCTCAGCAAGGCCGAGACGCGCGCCATGGCGCGCCGGTTGGGGGTGCGCACCGCGGAGAAGCCCGAAAGCCAGGACATCTGCTTCGTGCCCGACGGCGACCATGTGCGCGTGCTGGAGGAGCGCCTGGGGCCGGAGGCGCCCGCGCTGCGCCCCGGCCCGTTGCGGCTGCAGGACGGCACGGTGGTGGGCGAGCACGGCGGCTTTGCGCGCTACACCATCGGCCAGCGCAAGGGGCTGCCCGGGGGCTTTGCCGAGCCGATGTTCGTGGTGGCGATCCATCCGGCGGAGCGCGCCGTGGTGATCGGTCCGCGCGACGCGCTGATGGGGCGGGCGGTGGAGGCCCGGTCACTCAACTGGCTGGCCGACGCCCCGGCTGCCGGGGATGCGGTGCAGGTGCAGCTGCGGCACCGCGCACGCGCGACGGCCGCCACCGTGGTGGAGGCGGCCGCCGACCGCCTGCTGCTGACGCTGGACGAGCCGGTGATGGCGGTGGCGCCCGGACAGTCGTTGGTGGTCTTTGACGGCCCTGTGGTGCTGGGGGGCGGAGTCATCGAGCAGGGGGATGACCCTCCCCAGGTCTCGGGGACGGGAGCGCGCGGCGGCCAGCGACGGGCGGGGCTCCCCATCCTGGCCGCCTGACCGCGTCAGTACTTGAGTCCTGCCGCCTCGGCGAATTCCCGCATGGCGCGTTCCTGCGCGTCGGTGAGCGCCTCCGGCACCTTGATGGCCACTTCGACCAGCAGGTCGCCCGTGCTGCCGTCCTTGCTGATCCCCTGCCCCGCCACCTTGAACCGCCGGCCACTGCTGGTCCCGGGCGGGATGCGAATGGCCACCTTGCGCCCGTCCAGCGTGCGCACGCTGATGCGCGACCCCAGCGTGGCCTGCGCCACGTTGATGGGGACCGTGGCGATCAGGTCAAGCCCATCGCGAGAGTAGAACCGGTCGGGGAGCACCGCAAAGGTGATGAGCAGGTCACCGGCCGGCGCCCCGGCCGATCCCTTGCCGCCCTGGCCGCGCAGGCGGACCTTGGTGCCCGACTCGGCACCCGCGGGCACGCTGATGAGCACCTTGCGGCGGGCGCGCACCTCGCCGGACCCTCGGCACTCGACGCACCGCTCGGAGGGGACCTGGCCGCGTCCCTGACACACCGGGCACGGGCGGTTGACGGCGAAACTGCCCTGGCCGAAGGAGATCACCCCGCGCCCGGTGCACTCGCTGCAGGTGCGCATCTGCGCGCCGGGCGCAGCGCCCGATCCGCGACAGCCGGCGCACTCCTCGGTGACCTCCAGCTCCACCGGCACCTTGCCACCGGCGGCCGCCTCGCGAAAGGGCACCTCGACCGTGCGCTCCACGGTCTGTCCCCGCTCGGGCGTGCGCGCGTTGCGGCCCCGGGCGCCGCCGAACATGGACGAGAAGATGTCCCCCAGACCGCCGAGCCCGCCCACGTCGAAGTCGACGAACGGCCCGCTGCCGGGGGCGCCAGTGCCGGGGGCCCCGGCTCCGGGGCCTCCCGTGCCGGGTGCACCGCCCCCGGGACGCGGACCACGCCCCGCGCCAAACCCACCCATGGACGGGCCGAAGGCGCCAAGGCGGCGCATGTCGTCGTACTGCTTGCGCTTCTCCGCGTCACCCAGGACGGTGTACGCCTCGGAGATCTCCTTGAAGCGTTCGGCGGCCTTGGGGTCGTTGGGATTGGCGTCGGGGTGGTACTGCTTGGCCAACCGCCGGTACTGCTTCTTGATCTCGTCGGCGGTGGCCGACGAGGCCACCCCGAGGACCGCGTAGAAGTCGGTTCCGTTGGCCATGAGTCAGCGCGCGGTCAGCTGGCCCACTGCTTGACGATCACCCGCGCGGGGCGGAGGACCACGCCGTTGATGACGTAGCCGGCCTGGAAGCACACCGCCACCACGCCGTCCTCCTCCGCACTGGCGGCCGGGGCGGTGCTGACGGCCTCATGGCGCGCCGGATCAAACGGGGCGCCGGTAGGGTCGACCACCTCGAAGCCGTGGCCGCTCAGTGCCTTCTGCAGCTTGCGCTCGACGAGCTGGATGCCGTCCACCACGGTGCGCGCGTCCACCGCGTCCGGATTGACGGCGCCAAAGCGGGCGAGGTCATCCAACGCGTCGAGGCAGCTGCGCACCAGCTCCCCCTGCGCACGCCACCCCGCCTCCTGTCGCTCGCGGGCCGACCGGCGCCGGAAGTTGTCGAACTCGGCGGCCAGCCGGAGATGCTGGTCCTTGAGGGTCTCCAGCTCGCGCTGGCGGTCGTCGCCGGTGAATGGCAGGTCGGCGGTCTCGGCGCGTGCAGCGTCTTCCAACATCGCGTCCAGGTCGTCCGCTGGCGCGCCAGTGCGGGGATCAGTCATGGGCAGAGGGGAAACGGGTCACAGGCGAAGCCGGGGGGCTCCCATGGATACGTCGGCCCCCCGGCAGAAGTTTAGCGGCGAACCGACCGGTTACGCGCGCGTGGTCCAAGGCGGAAGGGGCTCCGTCCCCTCCATGGCTCGGCGCAGCCGATCCAATGCCGCCTGCGCAGCCCGGAAGCGGATTTCGTGCCGATCGCCGGGGAACACGGCACGAGCCGCCTGCACGGTGCCGTTGATGTCCACCGCCACCCACACCGTACCCACGGGTTTCTCCGGCGTGCCACCTCCGGGGCCGGCGATACCGGTGATGCCGATGCCGACGGCCGCCTGACAGCGGGCGCGCACCCCGGACGCCATGGCGCGGGCCACCCCCTCGCTGACCGCCCCCTCCGCCTCCAGCAGCGCCAGCGGCACCTGCAGGTCGTGCACCTTCACGGCGTTGGCGTAGGCGATGACGCCCCCCAGCACCACGTCACTGGCCCCGGGGACGGCGGTCAGGCGCATCCCCAGCATGCCGCCGGTGCAGCTTTCCGCCACCGCCACCGTCCAGCCGCGCACCCGGCACCCCTGCACCGCCAAGGCCGCCAGGTCGGCGTCGTCCTCGCCGTACACATGCGCCCCCACGCGCGCGCGGAGCGCCTCGACAGCCTCCCCTAGGCGGTGGTCGGCCTCGTCGGGGGGGAGGTTGCGGGCGGTCACGCGCAGGTCCACCCCTTCCGCGCCCGGCAGGTATGCCAGCGGGAGCCCCGCCACGCCGCGCGCCAGGTCACCCAGGCGATCGGCCAGCGCCGACTCGGCGATCCCCACCGTGCGCAGCGTGCGCGAACGGATCACGCGCGCGCCGCCCGGCATGCGCGCCGCAAGGCGCGGCAGGAGGGTATCGGCCAGCATGCCGCGCATCTCGCGGGGGACCCCCGGGAGCATGGCCACCCAGCGGCCGCGCTCGTCCTCCAGCCAGATCCCGGGGGCGGACCCATGTCGGTTGGGGAGCACCACCGCCCCCTCAGGGATCATCACCTGCTGCCGGTTGCTGGGCGGCAACGGGTGATTGAATCGTGCCTGCCAGCGCGCCTCGAGATCGGCGAGCAGCGCTTCGTCCAGCGCCAGCGCGCGCCCGAAGAGCGCGCCGATGGCCTGCTTGGTGAGGTCGTCGGCGGTGGGACCCAAGCCCCCGGTGGTGATGACCGCGCCGGTCCGGTCGAGGGCCTCGCGCACGGCGTCGGCGATGGCGGTGGCGTCGTCGCCCACCGACGCCCGTCGGACGATGCGCCCCCCCACGGCGGCCAGGGTGCGGGCGAGGTGCGCCGCGTTGGTGTCGACGGTGAACCCGAGGAGCAGCTCATCCCCGATGGTGATGAGCTCGACGGCCAGCCCGTCGTCGGAGGGCCCCCCGGCGCGGTCAGGGCGCACCGAGCACATGGCGTCCGTAGCGCCGCAGGTACAGCCAGAGGCTGTACAGGGTGAGGATGACGGCGCCGACCATGCTGGCCACGCCCACGAACCCGTTGAAGCCGGCGAAGGCGCCCCAGGCCTGGTGCCCTTCCCACCCCTGATGCCGGGCGAGGGTGGCGGCGAAGAACCAGAAGTAGGCGGCGCCCAGCCAGATGCTCTGGAAGGTGGTCTTCCACTTGGCCGGCCCGATGGCGGCGATGACGAGCCCCCGCCGCTTGGCCACCTCGCGAAACGCGGTCATGAACGCCTCGCGGCCGAGGACCACGGCGACGATCCAGAGTGGCAACGCCACCAGCCCCAGCGGCGTCTCGAACGGGAACCGGGCCGGCGCCTCGGTGACCGGCGCCTGCGCCAGCAGCCCGCCGGGGCGCTGCAGCAGGAACATCGGGACGAGGGTGGCGAGCAGGAGGAGCTTGTCGGCCAGCGGATCCAGCAGGCGCCCCAGATCGGTGACCAGGTTGCGGGAGCGCGCGAGGTGGCCGTCCCAGTAGTCGGTGATGGCCGCCACCAGGAACAGCAGGAACGCCGCGAGCCGCGCCTCCCAGGTGGCCACGAACGGGAGCCACGCGATGAGCGGGGTGAGGGCGATGCGCCCCACGGTGATGGCGTTGGGAAGGTTCACGGCGTCGGGGCGGCGCGGCGGGCGCCGTCAGGCGAGCGTCTTGAGAACCAGCTTCGAGACCGCCTTGAGCGTCTCGAAGACCCCGTCACCGGCGACCGCCACGGCCTCGAAGGCGGGGACGCGTTCGATCCAGTCGCCCGACGGATGGCGCGTGACCAGCCATTCGCCGGGACGGAAGGGATTCTCGGTGTCGCGCATGCGCGCCGGGTCGGTGACCTCCCACCCGGGGTTGAGCATGGCCTGCAGCTCCTCGAGGGGGGCGGCGTTGGGGAGGTCGCGCTTGTTGTACTGGATGACGAACGGCAGGCGCGTGAGGTCGTAGCCGTACGCGGCCATGTTGTCATACAGGTTCTGCATCGACTCCACGTTGGCCTCGGCGCGCTCGACCTGCGAGTCGGCCACGAAGACGACGCCGTCGACCCCCTTGAGGATCAGCTTGCGGCTGGCGTTGTAGTACACCTGCCCCGGCACCGTGTACAGGTGGAAGCGGGTGCGGAAGCCGCGGACGGTGCCCAGGTCGACCGGGAGGAAGTCGAAGAAGAGGGTGCGCTCGGTCTCGGTGGCGAGGGAGATGAGCTTGCCGCGGGTCTCGGGGGCGACGCGGCCATACACGTATTCGAGATTGGTGGTCTTGCCGCCCAGCCCCGGGCCGTAGAACACGATCTTGCAGTTGATCTCGCGCGAGGCGTAGTTGATCATCGACATCGGGGGGGCCTCAGCGGAACAGGCGGTCGATCTCGTCCTCGGCGCCGGCCAGGAACCCCGGGGGCGCGGGGTGCTGTCCGGTGCCGCGGGCGAAGACGCCGGCGAAGATGCGGGCGAGCTCATCCACCGCGACCTTGAGGCGCAGGCGGACGAGCCCGAGCGTGGTGCGGTTGTCGAACAGCACCACGAGGATGACGCGGCGCGCCACGTCGGCGAGGTACATCGACTCGCGCTCCCCCTGGTGGAAGAGCACGCTGAAGTCGCTCTCGCCGATGAGGCGGGCCAGCTGGTCGTTGGCGCTGAAGTCCGCGGCGGTGAGGGTGGCGA
>JBILED010000168.1:0-6133 GCA_044352305.1 Gemmatimonas sp. | reverse complement strand
CCACCTCGGGGAGATGGACGTAGGCCGACGTGGTGATCTCGCCGGCGATCACGGCCAAGCCGGTGGTGACGAGCGTCTCGCACGCCACGCGCGCCGCCGGGTCCTCGGCCAGGATGGCGTCGAGCACCGCGTCGGAGATCTGATCGGCGATCTTGTCCGGGTGCCCTTCAGTGACGGATTCCGAGGTGAAGAGATGGCGGTCGGCCACGGGTGACTCGCGGAGGTGGAAGTCAGGGGCGAGGCGCGCGGGGCAGGAGGGGCCGGTGCGCCCGGCGCCCCCGCCACGGGCTCTGCCGCGACGGGGGCGCCTCATACACTGCCCGTACACTACCCCGCCACTAGGGCAGGGGCAACCCGTCGGCCAGCGGGCCAGCGCCCTCCAGCTCCTGCCGGAGTCGGCGCCGGAGGAGGATCTCCACCTCGCGTGCCGTGCCCGCCCCCAGCGCGGCCAGCGCCACCTCGGCGGCGGCCTGCGCCCGCACCCCGCGGATCACGCGCTTGACGTGGGGGACCGCCCGGGGTGACACGCTGAGCTCCCGGATGCCGAGCCCCAGCAGCGCGAAGGCGGCCAGCGGCTGCGAAGCCATCTCCCCGCAGACGCACACCTCGATCCCGTGCGCTTGCGCGGTGGCCTGCACCTGCGCGATGAGCCGGAGCACCGCCGGGTGCAGGGGGGTGAAGCGGGGGGCCAGGTTCACGTTCCCCCGGTCGACCGCGAGCGTGTACTGCACGAGGTCGTTGGACCCGATGCTGAAGAAGTCCACATCGCGCACGAGGGTGTCACACGCGACCGCCGCCGCAGGGGTCTCCACCATGACCCCCAGCGGGATGTCCGCGCGGAAGGGGAGGCGACGCGCCGCCAGCTCGCGCGCCGCCTCTTGCAGCAGCTGGCGGGTCTCGCGGACCTCGTCGACCGTGGTGACCAGCGGGAGCATGATGCGCAGGTCGCCATGCACGGCGGCGCGCATGAGCGCGCGCAGCTGCACGCTGAACAGCTCCGGAAGGTCGAGGCACATGCGGATGGCCCGCCACCCCAGAAAGGGGTTGTCCTCGGCGGGATAGCCGCCCACCGGGAGCTTGTCGCCCCCCACGTCGAAGGTGCGAATGGTCACCGCGGTGCGGGGGAAGTGCCCAAGGATGCGCCGGTAGGTGCGCTCCTGCTCATCCTCGTCGGGCATGCTGGACCTGCCCACGACGAGGAACTCGGTACGCATGAGCCCCACCCCCTCGGCGCCCGACGTCGCCGCCGCCTCCGCCTCCTCGGCAAGGTCCACGTTGGCGCGGACCACCAAGCGCACGCCGTCCCGAGTGACCGGCTCGCTGAGAGCCAGCGGGCGCAGCACCTCGGCACGACCGGCCTCCTCGGCCATGCGCGCCCGCGCCTCGTCCACCTCCTGCGGCGACGGCGAGGCCATGATCGTCCCCGCCGTCCCGTCGAGCACGACCTCCTCGCCTGCCCGCAGGGCGCCCAGCGCCGTGCGCAGCCCGACGACGGCAGGGATGCCCAGGGACCGCGCCAGAATGGCGACATGGGCCGTGTTGGTCCCCTCCTCCGTGGCCAGCGCCGCGATCCGCGACCGGTCGAGCTGCAGCGTGAGGGACGGGGTCAGGTCGTGGGTGACCAGCACCGCCCCGGCCCCCGCCGGCACGTCCACGGGGTCGTGGTCGGGGAGGTCCATCAACAGCGACAGCACGCGGATGTGGATGTCCGTGAGGTCGCCGACCTTTTCCCGGAGCATGGGCGAGGGGTGCCGGGCGAAGCGCTGCCGCCAATCACCGAGCACCACGTCCACCGCTTTCTCGGCCCCCAGATGCTGCCGGATGAGCGTCCCGGCGCTGGCGGCCAACTCGGGATCCTCCAGGATGGTGCGTTGGGCGATGAAGATGGCCGCCTCGGTGGACCCCACCTTTTCCTCGGCGCGCTCCGCCAGGCGGGTGAGACGATCCCGCGCGCGGGCGAGCGCCTCGTCCAGGCGCGCCAACTCGCCCGGGATGGCCTCATCGGCAATGACGCGCGGCGCGACCGCAGGGACCTCCCACCGCAGGATGTGGACGGGCCCCACGACGATGCCCGGCGAGGCCGGGATGCCGCGCAGCAGCGCCTGCACTACCCCTCCCCGAAGCGCGCGGCGACGAGGGCGGCCAAGGCCTCGAGGGCGGCCTCCGCGTCGGTCCCGTCGGCCCGGAGCGTGATGGTGGCCCCGAACTCGGCCGCCAGCATCATCACCCCCATGATGCTCTTGCCGTTGACCTCGAGGTCATCGCGCACGATGGTGATCTCGCTGGCGAAGCGGGAGGCCACCTTGACGACTTCCGCCGCGGGACGAGCGTGCAGGCCATGCTTGTTGACGATCTGGACGGAGCGTTCCACCATCAGCGCACCACCGCGAAGAGGACGAGGAGCCCAAGCAGGACGAGAGCCGCGCGCCAGCCGGCCACGCGCGCCTGCGACCACACCAACCCCCCCGCCAGCAGCGGGGTAACCACGGCGACGGCCACGGGGATGGGGGCCAGCGGGTCGCCCCCCCCGATGGCCCGGTGCACGGCCAACGGCAGCGCCAGCCCCCCGATCACCGCCGAAACGCGGCCCAGATAGCGCGGGCCATGCTGCAACACCGGATGCCCAAGCGCCGTCGCCACCCGCATGCCGTACCGCCAGCCCGCCCGCAGGGCCCACAGGCGCAGCAACAGGTGCGGCACGTTGTAGAGTATCAGAAAGCCGAGCGCGACACCACGCGGCGAGCCACCCATTCCGAACAGCAGCAGCGCCACCAACGAGCACGCCGGCAGCCACGCCGCCCACACCAACCGGTCGCCCACGCTCCCCAGGGGGCCGCACAGGGCGGTGCGAAACCGTTCGATGCGAGCGGCCGGCACGCCGTCACACTCCGCACGCCCCAGCGCCCCCACGGCAAGCCCCGCGAGGTAGGGATGGGTGTTGAAATAGACCGACTGCCGTGCGAGCGCGGCGCGGTACGGCGCCCCCTCGGCCCCTCCCGGCAGGCGGCGCAACAGCGGCTCCACGCAGAAGGCGATGCCGTTGCCCACCAGCAGCTCGTAGTTCCACGAGCCCTGGATGGCGAGGAGCCGGAGGAACACATCGGCCTGCACCCGTGCCGGGAGCGGCGGGACCAACTCGGGCGCGTCGGCGGCCGGGGCCAGCGGGTCAGGCGCCAAGGATCACCAGGGCGGTGCCCAGCGCGAGGGACAGCAGGAACAGGCGCCGCGTGCCGCTGATGGCGTGGAAGTCCTTCCACACGGCGGCAGCGGCGACGGCGGCCACGGCCGTGACCACCAGGGCGCGCGACAGCGGTTCCGGGAGGGTCCAGCGCGCCTCCACCAGACCGGCCAGCCACCAGGCGGGGGGGGCGACCAGCAGCCCGAGGCCGGTGCCCCGGGCCAGGTCGATGGTCATCCCCACCAACTGGATGGATACCACCGTGTCACGATCCCCTTCGGCCAGGCGACCGATGCGCGGCCGTGCATACGCCGCGATCCGCTGCCGCTGCTTGACCACGGTCCACCCCGCCAGCGAGGCGGTGGCAATGCCCACCACGACGGCCACGGCAAAGGCCCCAGGGGTGGGGAGCGCCCCGTCGGCCACCCCGCGCGTGGCCACGGCACCGGCGACCACCGAGGCACTCCCCCATTCGGGATACCGCGAAGCGCCCACGGGGAGCGACTCCAGGGCCAGGCACTCCAACGCCGCCCCCGTGACCAACCCGGCCATGGCATCGCCGAGGAACGCCCCTCCCAACGTGGCCGCCACGATGGGGCGGGAGACCATGGCCTGCGGGAAGCTCACCACATCGAGCCCCACCACGCCGGCGAGCAGCGCCAGCGCCAGCAGCTGCTCCAGGGGCATGTGCGCTACACCTCGGCCGAAGAGGCGAGCAGCTCGTCCAGCGGCACCGGGCGCGCCCCGGGGACATCCTGCGCCGACACCGCCACGCCGCGGGCCGCCATGGCCCGCAGTCCGGCCTCTTCGCCGGGGGTGAGGAACACGTACCGGAGCCGCGCCGTCCGCCCCACGGCATGGTGCACGCCCCCCACGTTGACGGCCGCAATGGCGCCCGGGCGCAGGTCCACCAGCCGCTGCATCGTGCCCACGTCGGCCACCAACACGATGCCGGGCTCGGGGCGCGCCTCCAGCGCGGGGAGCGCCTCGGCCGCCTCGACCACCGAGAGGAAACGCACCGTCATCTCGGGAGGGACGGCCATGCGGTACAACTCCTGCTCCCACTCACTGGCGGCCACCTCATCGTCCACCAGCACGATGAAGCGCAGCGACAACGGCTGGCCCCATCCGACCACCACCTGGCCGTGGATCAGGCGGTCATCAATGCGGTGCAACACGACAGGCATGGCGACTCAGCCTCCGGTGACGGCCAGCGACGGCGTGGCGTGCATGGCCTGGCGGCCCCGCTCGAGGGCGGCCCGCACCACCTCCGCAGGGTCGCCCCCGTCCGCCATGGCCACGTCGAGCAGCAGTGGCAGGTTGACGCCGGTGACCAGGAGCATCCCCGGACGGCGGCGTTGCAGGCGGCGCGCGGCCAGGGAACAGCTCCCGGCGGGGAGGTCGGTGAAGACCACGCTGGCGCCGACGGCCTCGACCAGCTCGGCCAGCCGCTCCTCCAGCTCCGCCCCCCCCTGCCCCTCGTTCGACACGGCCACGAACCGGTCGCCCCGACCGGTGATCTGGTGCACGGCCGAGACGATCCCCGCGGCAAAGGTGCCATGCCCCGCCACCACATGTACCACTACTCGACGTCCTCCTGCAGGTAACGCCGGGCGTCATCGCGCCGGCTCATCCGGGCCATCAGCCGTTCGTTGAACGCCGTGGCGCTGTCCACCCCGCGATAGTAGCGCAGGAGATGGTTCATCGCGATGACCTCAGCGATGACCGTGATGTTCTTGCCGGGGTTGAGGTGCACGGTGATGCGGGGGATCTCGACGCCCAGGATGGTGGTGGCCTGGACATCGAGCCCGGTGCGCTCCACGTGGGCGGCGCCGTCCCACTCCTCGAGCGTCACCACCACCTCGATGCGCTTCTGCTGCCGGACCGCGTGGATGCCGAAGATGGCAGGGACATCGATGAGCCCCACGCCCCGGATCTCCATGTGGTGCCGCTGCAACTCGTGGCCCCGGCCGATGAGGATGTCGTTGCCCCGGCGGGCCACGAAGACCAGGTCGTCGGTGACCGCGCTCGACGAGATCCAGGACACACTCCGACTTGCCGATGCCGCTCTTGCCGGTGAAGAAGAGCCCGACGCCGTAGACGTCCGCCAGCGACCCGTGGAGGGTGGTGGTGGGGGCAAACTGCTCGGCGAGGTACGGCTTGATGAGCCGGTAGAACTCCGCGGTCTTGAGGCGGGATCGGACCACCGCCACCCCGGCCTCCTCGGCCAGGCGCAGGAACGGCGCCGGCGGGTCGAGCGACTTGGTGATGAAGATGCAGGGGAGCGGAAAGCCGAAGAACTGCGCCAAGTTGGCGTCCCGCTGCGCCGGATCGAGGGCCTGCAGGTAGGTGACCTCGGTTTCCCCCAGCACCTGGATCCGCTGCCAGGGGAACCGGTTCACGTAGCCGGCCAAGACGAGCCCCGGGCTGGAGGCCTCAGGGCTCGTCACCTCGCGGTCCAGCCCGACCGGGGGACCCAGGATCTCCAGGGCGAGCGGCTCGGCCATCCGCTCGACCAGCATCCCCACGGTCAGGCGCTGGCTCACCGGGGGGGCTGCCCCCGCAGCGTCCCGCGCCGCGGCCGCCGGGTGTGCGCCAGCTGCGCCTCCAGGCGGTCCAGCGCCACGGCCAGGGCCGGCGCAAAGGCTGCATGATCGGCGGAGGCGAACAGCACGCGATGGTGCGCACCCTGCAGGACGATCTCCACGCGGCGCTGGGGGCCGTCCGACACGAAGCGGACCAGCGCGTTCACGAGGCGCCGCCGTCGCTCACCCAGACGGCGCAGGGCGGCCATGGCGGCCGCGCGGACGGAGTCGGGCACTTCGGCGTGGTGTGCGTGCAGGACAATCTCCATCACCCACCTCCCGTGTGGCCCACCACCTCGCGGAGGTGAGCTTCGGTCGCATCGGCAGCGCCCGCCCAGGTGAAGCCTTCGGCGAACCGCCGCGCCGCACT
>JBILED010000167.1:0-6176 GCA_044352305.1 Gemmatimonas sp. | reverse complement strand
GTCGGCCTCGCTCCAGAAGTACCCCATGCGGTCCTGGACCCACTCGAAGTACGACACCGTCACCCCGCCGGCGTTGGCCAGGATGTCCGGGATCACGAATATCCCCTTCTCATCCAGGATCGGGTCGGCCGCCGCCGTGGTGGGGCCGTTCGCCCCCTCGCAAATCACCTTGGCGCGGATCCGCGGCGCATTCTTCGTGGTGATCACGTTCTCGAGCGCCGCCGGCACCAGCACGTCCACCTCCATCGTCAGCAGCTCCTCGGGATCGATGGCATCGCCGCCCGTGAACCCCTCCAGCGAACGGTGCTGCTGGACGTACGCGATGGCCGCGTCCACGTCGATCCCGCCGGCATTGGCAAACGCGCCAAAGCGGTCGCTGATTCCGATCACCTTGCACCCCTGCGCCGCCAGCAGCTTGGCCGCCGTGGCCCCCACGTTGCCAAACCCCTGCACGGCCACCGTGGCGCCCCTCATCTCCATCCCCAGGTGCGCCAGCGCCTCCCGTGTCACCAGCATGCACCCGCGGCCCGTCGCCTCGCGCCGTCCCAGCGACCCGCCCATCTCCACCGGCTTCCCGGTGACCACCGCATTCTCCGTGCGCCCGACATGCATGGAGTAGGTGTCCATCACCCACGCCATCACCCGCTCATTGGTGTTCACATCCGGGGCCGGCACATCGGTGTCGGGACCCAACAGCGAGATGATCCCCTTGGTGTAGCGCCGGGTCACCCGCTCCAGCTCCCCCACGCTCATGGCCAACGGGTCGCAGATCACGCCCCCCTTGGCCCCGCCGAATGGCAGGTTGACCACCGCGCACTTCCACGTCATCCACGCGGCCAGCGCCTTCACCTCCTCCAGCGTGACATTCATGTCGAAGCGAATGCCACCCTTCGCCGGACCGCGCGACGTGTTGTACAGCACCCGATAGCCGGTGAACACCTCCACGTCCCCATTGTCCATCGGCACGGGGATCGAGACAATCAACTGCTTTTCAGGATTGCGCAGGATCTTGTAAATGCCGGGCTCCAGGTCCAGCAGCTCGGCGGCCCGGTCGAACCGGGACATCATCGCCTCGAAGGGGTTTTCCTCGTTGAGGAACCGATCCTTGTCCGGCCGGACAATGCTGTCCGTCGGCAGGCGGAGGAGGTCGATAGCCATGGCGAAAAAAGGATTGGGCGGGACTAGCCCGCGGTGGGAACGGCCGCAGGACGCGCCGCCAGTAGCCGGGCGATGTCACCGTCCAGCCCCTCGCGGCCCGACACGACCTGCACCGTCTGCGAAACATACCAGAGGGGCACCGCGGTGGCAGGCCACCGCGGTGCCAGCTTGACCGCGTCCTTGAGGGTGCATACCACCCCATCACACCCTCGCCCCATTTGGACCAGACGGTCCACCTCACCGTCCCGAAACGTGTGGTGATCGCGAAACCGCTCGCGGTGACGGATAACCACCCCGGCGGCCTCCAGCTGCCGCTCGAATGCCTCCGGGTTCCCGATGGCGGACACGGCCAGTACCGAGCCCAAAGAGGTGAGCGACGGCACCCCGGCCACGGCGGGGACGCATCCCCCCGCATGGCGCACCCCGTCCAGCCGCAGGTGAAGGACCGCCACGGGCACGTCAGGGGCGACCATGGCCACGGCAGAGCGGACCACCTCCACCGCCCCCGCCCCGGCCGCTTTCGTGGTGATGACCACCGCCGACGCGCGCTGCAGCGCGGTCAGCGGCTCCCGGAAAGGCCCTTGCGGCAGCACCCGTACCGCAGCCGGCCAGCGGTCGGCACTCACCAATACCCAGTCCGCCACCCGCGGGGCCTGCCGGTGCTGGAAGGCATCATCCATTACCACGCAGTCACAACCGCGCGCCTCCGCGACCTGAGCACTCGCGCGCCGATCGGCGCCGGTGAGCACCGGTACCCCGGGCGTCAACTGCTGGTGCACCCGCCATTCGTCATCGCCATAGCCACGCAACAGGATGGCCGGAGAGGCGCCGGCGCCCTGCAGCCGGCTCACTGCCCACGATGCCACCGGAGTCTTGCCGGTTCCCCCCACGGTCAGGTTGCCGATCGAGAGGGCGGGGATGGCCGGGACGCCCCCCGCCATCGCCGCCGCGGCGGCTCGCTCACCCCGATGGCGGGCCACCCGGAGGTAGCCCCACGACGCCGGCGCGAGCATGGCACGGCCGAGCCGAGCCCCCACGCCATCGCCATACCACACCCCCTCCACCCACGCCGCCAGGTCGACGGAGCGTGGCACGTCAGCGCCGCGCCTCGGCCAGTCGCTGCACCCGGTCCATCGCCTCGTGCATGCGCGCACCAAACACGTCGGTCTGCGCCGCCAGCGCGCGCACCGGCCCCTCCCCCACCGTGAGCGGCGCATCGTACAGCACCGTGATCCGCGCGAACGGCTTGGGGATCTCGAATCGATCCCAGCTGCCCAACCGCCACACCCGGTCGGCATGCGCCACCAGCGGGACCATCGCCGCCCCCGTGCGGTGGGCCAGCATCAACGCACCCGGTGCGAAGCTGTGCCGCGGTCCGCGCGGGCCGTCCGGGGTGATGGCGATGTCGGCCCCCGCCGTTAGCTGGTGCGCCGCTTCCAGCAGGGCGCGCGCCCCCCCGCGCGACGACGACCCGCGCACGGCAAAGAAGCCGAACGAGGCCACGATGCGCGCGATCACCTCGCCATCCGCATGCTCGCTGATGAGCACCCCGGTGCGCTGGCGATGCGCCCACAGAAGGGGGAGCAACTGGCCGTGCCACAGGAGGACCACCACGCGGGGGGCGTCGTCCGGCCGCGCCAGCAGCCAGTCCCGGCCGTGCACCCGCACCCGCCAACTCCACCCCAGCACCCGAAGCAGGAGGCCGCCCACCACCACGGCCAGGCGGCGCCGCCAGTCCAGGGCCGTCGGTGCGCGCGCCCCGCGCGCGGGCCCGACCGGAGGGGCGTCCGCTGCCACGTCCGCCTGCGCCGACTCGGCGGTCACTGCCCCGCCCGTCGCCACAGCCCCAGGGCCATCTCCGCGACACGCTGGGCGGCACCGGGGGTCCCGAGCCGGTCCCGCACGGCGGCCAGCTCCTGCACCGCGGCGGCCCGCTCGGGCGACGCAACGTCCAGCAGGGGCAGCAGCGCTGAGGCCACGCGATCAGGACGGAAGGCGCCCTGCACGAACTCCTGGGAGACCGCCCGTCCCGCGACCACATTCACCAAGCCGATGTGGGGGATGGTGACCACCCGCTTGGCGATGGCATACGTGATCGCGCTGGTGCGATACCCGATCACATGTGGCAGCCCGGCCACGGCCGCCTCGAGCGTGGTCGTGCCGCTCTTGAGCAACCCGGCCGTCGCGGCCCGCAGCACGGTGAACGACGCCTCCCGCACCAGCGGGAAGGGACAGTGCGCCGCGGGAATCTCCACCGTGGGGGCCACGCTGACCACGACCTGCAGTCCGGGAATGATCCCTTGCAGGCGCGTGGCCACCGCCAGAAACGGCTCCAGATGCCGGGCAAGCTCCGCGCGGCGACTGCCCGGGAACACCGCCAGCACCGGAGCCACGGGATCAAGCCCCAACCGGCTCCGCGCCTCCTCGGGGGAGGGCATCCCCGCCACCCGGTCCAGCAGCGGATGCCCAACGAACGTGGCGTCCACCCCGTGCGCCCGCAGCAGCGGCTCCTCGAACGGAAGGATCGGCGCGGCCTGGGTGATGCGCGAGGACAAGGTCGCCAGGCGCCCCGCCCCCCACGCCCACACCTGCGGCGTGATGTAGTACAACACGGGCACGCCGGCGGCCCGCGCGGCCGCCGCCACCTTGAGGTTGAAGCCGGGGTAATCCAGCAGGATCACCAACCCCACCCGCCCCGACTGCAGGCGCGCCGTGAGCTGGCGCAGCAGCCGGGCGTGGCGCGGGATGTGCGCCAACACCTCGGTGAACCCCATGACGGCCAGCTCGGCCACATCCACCAGGATCGAGGCCCCAGCCCGGCGCAGGTGGCCGCCGCCCACTGCGGCCATCGGCAGCGCGGGCTCGACCGCCCGCAACGCCTCCGCCACCTTCCCCGCATGCAGGTCGCCGGAGGCCTCCCCGACGACAAACAGGACTTCACGCACGGGAGGCGAGGTCCCCCGGCAGCGCCGCCCGGGCCCGCTCAATGGCGGCCGTCACCTGCAACGCCGCGCGCAAGGCCTCGCGTCCCGCTTCCCCCGTCACGGCCACCGGATGCTCCCCGACGACCGCGCCCAGGAACTGCGCCAGTTCGAGCCCCAGCGGCTCGGCCTCGGGCGCCTCCAGCGGAATGCGCTCCACAAACTCCTCCAATGCCCGCGGCGCCCGCGCCAACCGCGCCGGGTCCATGTCACCGCGCAGCCGGAAGAACTCCCCGGTCCCCGTGGCGAGGTCCAGCGACAGGTAGCCGCTGCGCTGGAACAGCCGGAGCTTGCGCAGCCGCTCCCGCGACACGCGGCTGGCCGTGATGTTCGCCACGGCGCCGTTGGCGAAGGTGAGGCGCGCATTGGCAATGTCCACCGACGGCGTCAGCACCGGGATCCCCATCGCCTGCACATCGAGGCACGGGGCCCCCACCAGCGTGAGCACCAGGTCCAGGTCGTGGATCATGAGGTCGAGGACCACCGCCACGTCCGACCCGCGCGGATTGAACGGGGCCAACCGGTCGCTTTCGATGAACAACGGCTGGTCCACGTGCGGCATCGCCGCGCGAACCGCCCGGTTGAACCGCTCCACATGCCCCACCTGCACCACCACGCCGGCGGTGCGGGCCCGCGCCAGCAGGTCGTCGGCCTCCTCAAGCGTGGCCGTGAAAGGCTTCTCCACGAAAATGTGCCGCCCCGCGTCCAGCGCGCGCGCCGCCACGGCATGGTGCGCCGTGGTGGGAACCACAATGGACACCGCGTCCACCGCCTCCAAAAGCGCCCCGAGCGACGGGAACACGGGGACCCCATGTTGCGCGGCCACCTCGGCGGCCCGGGCGGGGTTGTCGTCGGTGAACCCGGCGAAGTTGGGGCCGCACAGCGCCTTCAGCAGCCGGACATGATGCACCCCGAGCCCCCCCGCGCCCACCACCCCCACCCGAGGCGCCCCCGGCTGCGCAAACGGCGCGCCGGCACCGCGCCGGGGGCTCAGAACCCCACCCCGCGACGACTCGCCTCGATGAAGTCCAGGAAGTGGCTCACCTCCGGGGGGAGATCAGCATCCTGTCGGGCGCGTTCCACCCCCTGCGACAGGTTGAGCTCCGACCGGAAACACCAGCGGTAGGCGCGCTTGAGCGCGGCCACCAGCTCGGGCGTGAAGCCATTGCGCTGCAGCCCCACCGAATTGAGCCCGAACAACTTGATGGGGTTCCCCACGGCGCGCACGAATGGCGGCACGTCCTGCACCACCCGGGAGCACCCGCCAATGAAGGCGTGACGCCCCACGCGCGTGAACTGGTGCACCGCGCACAGCCCGGAAATCGTCGCCCGATCCTCCACCAGCACGTGCCCCGCCAGCTGCGTCCCGTTGGAGATGATCACATGGTCGCCCACCTGGCAGTCATGGGCCAGGTGGACGTAGCTCATGAGGAAGCAGTGCCGCCCCACCTTGGTGGTGACCGAATGCGACGTCCCGCGATTGATGGTGGCGTACTCGCGCACCACGCTGTCCTCGCCGACCTCCACCCAGGTCTCTTCGCCCCGGTACTTGAGGTCCTGCGGATCCCCCCCCAGGACCGCACCGGTCCCCACGCGCACCCGGGCTCCGAGGCGCACGTTGCGCTCCAGCGTGGCTCGGGCCCCGACCTGCACCCCGTCCCCCAGCGTGCACCGCGGCCCCACGATGGCCCAGGGGCCGATCTCGACGTCGTTCCCCAGCTCGGCCGAGGGATCCACGAGCGCCGTGGGGTGGATCCGCGCGCTCACCGGTCGCGCACCATGGCGGCCATCTCCGCCTCCGTCGCCACCTGTCCGTCCACGGTGGCCACCCCCCGCATGCGGCACGTCTTCCCCCGCAGTTGCAGCACCTCGACCTCCAGGCGCAGCTGGTCGCCGGGGCGCACGGGACGCCGGAATTTCACGTGCTCCAAGGACATGAAATACACCACCTTGCTGGCCGGATCCTCCACGGTCCGCATCAGCAGCATCCCCCCGACCTGCGCCAGCGATTCGATGATCAGCACCCCGGGCATGATG
>JBILED010000039.1:0-18502 GCA_044352305.1 Gemmatimonas sp. | reverse complement strand
CGAGAGGATTCGGCCTGCAGGGAGGTGATTTCCGCGGCCAGCGTGGCGGTCACCGAGCTGTTGGTGGCCGTCTGGTCGCGCTGGACCATCAGCTCCTTCTGCCGCTCCACGAACGCCTGGATCGTCTGGGCCGCGCCCTCGGCGATCTGGAGCATCGCCCGCCCCTGCTCCGCGTTGGTGGCCGCCTGGTTCAGCGAGCGGGCCTGCGTGCGCAGCTTGTTGGCAATCGACAGCCCGGCCGCGTCGTCCGACGCCTGCGAGATCCGGAGCCCGGAGCTCAGCTTGGCCATGCTGGACCGCGCATTCATGTTGTTGAGGAACACATTGCGGGACGACGTCAGCGCGCTGACGTTGGTGTTGATGCGCATCGGACCCACCCTCCGTGGTGTGTAAGTGGGGCATCCATGCCCCAGCTCCGCCGGGCCTCAGCTTCCGGCGGACACCACGAATTCTCGGCCCCACCCGGAAAAACTTGAGCGCCCCTGCGCGAAACGGCCCACGCCCCGGGCCTCCCCCCCACGCAGAGGGAGACCCGGGGGTCCCGGAGCCCGGGCGACGTCGGGCCGACGGGGGACGGCGGGCTACCCCGCCCCCCCGCCCCCGGCGGCTACGCCCCTGGCGCCGCCGTCACCGCAGGATGTTCAGGACGCTCTGGCTGGACTGGTTGGCCTGCGAGAGCATGCTTTGCGCCGCCTGCATCAGGATGTTGCTGCGCGTGAAGGTCGCCATCTCCTCCGCCATGTCCACGTCGCGGATGGTGGATTCCGCCGCCCGCACGTTCACCACCGCGCTCTTCAGGTTGCGCGTGGTGAAGTCCAGCACGTTCTGCCCCACGCCGATCCGCGCCAGCGAGGAGTTCACCGCGTTCAGCGCCGCGTCGGCGTCGGCCAGCGTCGACGTCCCGGTGAGCGCCGTCAGCGAGAGGGTGGCGTCGACGGTCAGCGTCCCGTTGGTGGTCTGGTCGGAGACCTGGAAGGTCAGCGACTGGAACACCGACGTCCCCTGGAAGTTGGCGTCGGCCCGCACCCGGGTGGACTCGGTCTGCAGCTGGTTGATTTCCGTGTGCAGCGTGGCCGTCACCGAGCTGTTGGTGGCCGTCTGGTCGCGCTGGACCATCAGCTCCTTCTGCCGCTCGATGAACCCCTGGATCGTCTGGGCCGCGCCCTCGGCGATCTGGAGCATCGCCCGCCCCTGCTCCGCGTTGGTGGCCGCCTGGTTCAGCGAGCGGGCCTGCGTGCGCAGCCGGTTCGCGATCGTCAGGCCGGCCGCGTCGTCGGCCGCCTGGGAGATCCGGAGCCCGGAGCTCAGCTTCCCCATGCTGGAACGCGCGTTCATGTTGTTGAGGAACACGTTCCGGCTGGAGGTCAGGGCGCTCACATTCGTGTTGATGCGCATGATTCACATCCTCCGTGATGGTGTGGGGAGCGTCCTTACTCCCCGGTGGGTGCCCGCCCGCCGCGCCGCCGGGAGAGTTCCCGCGCGAGCACGACCGGGGGCGCCGCCACGGCCGGCGGCCGGGCGGGTGCTGCGCCTGCGAAGTCCGGAGGGACTACCGCAGGATGTTCAGGACGCTCTGGCTGGACTGGTTGGCCTGCGAGAGCATGCTTTGCGCCGCCTGCATCAGGATGTTGCTGCGGGTGAACGTCGCCATCTCCTCCGCCATGTCCACGTCGCGGATCGTCGACTCCGCCGCCCGCACGTTCACCACTGCGCTCTTCAGGTTGCGCGTGGTGAAGTCCAGCACGTTCTGCCCCACGCCGATCCGCGCCAGCACCGAGTTCACCGCGTTCAGCGCCTCGTCGAAGTCGGCCAGCGTCGAGGTCCCGGTGAGAGGCGTCAGCGTCAGCGACGCGTCCACCGTGAGCGTGCCGTTGCTGGTCTGGTCGGACACCTGGAACACCAGCGACTGGAACACCGACGTCCCCTGGTAGTTGGCCTCCGCCGCGATGCGGTCGGACTCCCACCGCAGTCTCTTGATCTCCCCGTTCAGCGTTTGCGTCACCGAGCTGTTGGTGGCCGACTGGTCGCGCTGGACCATCAGCTCCTTCTGCCGCTCGATGAACCCCTGGATCGTCTGGGCCGCGCCCTCGGCGATCTGGAGCATCGCCCGCCCCTGCTCCGCGTTGGTGGCCGCCTGGTTCAGCGACCGGGCCTGCGTCCGCAGCTTGTTGGCGATCGACAGCCCCGCCGCGTCGTCCGACGCCTGCGAGATCCGGAGCCCCGAGCTCAGCTTCCCCATGCTGGCGCGGGCGTTCATGTTGTTGAGGAACACGTTCCGCCCGGACGTGAGGGCACTCACGTTCGTGTTGATGCGCACCGCGTCCTCCTCCCTGAACGTCTCGGTGGGCTTCCCTGACCACCGCCTGGATGTGGGATGACCGGCCTCGCGGCCGCCTTCCCGGGTTCTGCGGCCGGCCCCGGCCCGGGACACGGCGCTGGGTGCGCCGCCCCGGGCGGGATGCCGCCGGTGTCGCGCCCCGCCGCCGGTGATCAGGCGGCGGCGGGGAGGCCGCCCTGCGCGCCTACCGCAGGATGCTCAGGACGCTCTGGCTGGACTGGTTGGCCTGCGAGAGCATGCTTTGCGCCGCCTGCATCAGGATGTTGCTGCGCGTGAAGTTTGCCATCTCCTCCGCCATGTCCACGTCGCGGATCGTCGACTCCGCCGCCCGCACGTTCACCACCGCGCTCTTCAGGTTGCGCGTGGTGAAGTCCAGCACGTTCTGCCCCACGCCGATCCGCGCCAGCGCCGAGTTCACCGCGTCCAGCGCCGAGTCGGCGTTGGCCAGCGTCGACGTCCCGGTGAGCGCCGTCAGCGTCAGCGAGGCATCGACGGTCAGCGTCCCGTTGGTGGTCTGGTCGGAGACCTGGAAGGTCAGCGACTGGAACACCGACGTCCCCTGGAAGTTGGCGTCGGCCCGCACCCGGGTGGCCTCGGTCTGCAGCTGGTTGATTTCCGTCTGCAGCGTGGCCGTCACCGAGCTGTTGGTGGCCGTCTGGTCGCGCTGGACCATCAGCTCCTTCTGCCGCTCGATGAACCCCTGGATCGTCTGGGCCGCGCCCTCGGCGATCTGGAGCATCGCCCGCCCCTGCTCCGCGTTGGTGGCCGCCTGGTTCAGCGATCGGGCCTGCGTGCGCAGCCGGTTCGCGATCGACAGACCAGCGGCATCGTCAGCTGCCTGGCTGATCCGGAGACCGGAACTGAGCTTTCCCATGCTGGAACGGGCGTTCATGTTGTTGATGAACACGTTCCGGCTGGACGTCAGCGCACTCACGTTGGTGTTGATCCGCATGCTGCTATCCTCCGTGATGGTGCAATCGGGGCATCCGAGCCCCACCCGAGCGCGGATGTGGCTCGGGCAAGAGGGCAGTGTCGACCGGTGGCCGTCGCGACTTGACCGCCCGCCCGGCCGGCACCGATGGCGGGCCCCATCTGTCACACCGGCGGCACTCCCCCGGACGGCGGCGCCCCGAAGGGTCACGCTGGTGGCCCGCGGGGGACCGCGCACGGAGACACCATGCCCCTGACGCACGCACACGTGGCGCAACTGGCCCGCGCCCAGGCGGCGCTGGAAGCGCAGGACTTCCCCGCCGCCATGACCGCCTTCCGCGGGGTATGGGAGCACCATCCAACGGATCCGGCGGTGGCCCAGCTGGTGGCCAATGCCCACCGGTTGGCCGGGGACGCGTTGGGCGCCCGGGAAGTGCTGCGCACGGCCGTGGCACGAGGAGGGTGGGAGGCCCCCGAGGCGGCCCATGCGCTGGGGGGAGCCTTGCTGGAGGTCGGCGATCCACGGGAGGCGGTGCGCTGCTTCGCCCATGTGGTGCACTGCCGCCCGCACGATCCGGCAGGGATCGGCGCGCTGGCGGCGGCCACCCGGGGCGCCGGCGATCCCGGGGCGGCCTGGTCCCTCATCCAGCGCGCCCTGCGCCTGGCGCCCTCGTCGCCGGCGCTGCTGCTGACGGCCGCCCAGATCCGCCACTCGCTGGGCGACCTCCCCGGCGCGCACCGCTGGTTGGACCGCTGTGAGCAGATGCGCCCCGGACACGCCCCCACCCGCGTCCAGCGCGCCTATACCACCCTGCTGCAAGGGGCCTCGGCTGCCGGATGGGCCGCCTACGAGAGCCGCCCGCTTCCCGACCCCGCCACTGGCGCGCGCCCATGGCTCGGCGGGCCGCTGGACGGTGGCAGCATGCTGGTGGTCGTGGAACAGGGCATGGGAGACCTGTTCCAGTTTCTCCGCTTCGTCCCCCTCCTCACCGACCGGGGCGCGGGTGAGCTGCTGGTGGAAGCCCCGGCCGGCACTACCGCCCTCCTCACGGCCAGCGGGTTCCGGACCGTTCCCCGCGGGAGCCGCCCGGTGACCGACTGGTTCGTGCCGCTGCTGTCACTCCCGCATCGGCTGGGGATGGATGCGGACCTCCTCGGCAGCCGGGTGCCCTACCTGAAGCCCCCCGGGGACGCTGACCCCCCGCCCCTCCCGCCCCTCCCCCGCGACACCCGCCGACTGGGCATCACCTGGGCCGGGAATCCGGCCTTCGCCAACACCCACCTGCGCGACCTGCGCCATGCGCACCTGCAGCCGCTGCGCGCGGTGGCTGGCGTCAGCTGGATCACCCTCCAACAGGGGGACGACGCCAGCCATGCCCCCGCCGAGTTCTTCCCGGCCCCTCCCCCCACGAGCTGGGGGGATACCGCCCACTGGCTCACCGCACTCGACGGGCTGGTCACGGTGGACACCGGCATTGCCCACCTCGCAGGCGCCCTCGGGGTACGCACCTGGGTGCTCCTGCCGCACGATCCCGATTGGCGATGGGGGCTTGGGGGGACCACGACCCCGTGGTATCCCTCCGTCCGGCTCGTGCGTCAACCCCACCCCGGGGAGTGGGACGGGGCACTGGCCGCTCTCGTGCGGGAGATTGACGAGTGGCGCAACGGCCGGTGAGCGGCGGGGATACCGCCCCGGGGTTCATGGTTCGCACTCGTCGTTCTGCTGCGGCCCCACGACGGGCCGCCTGACCACGCCTGCCCGGCAATTCTTGCCGAACAGGTTGCATTCTTGGTAGACCCGCCACCCCGGCGGCACGGGCGAATACTCTGTAAAACATTGCATTGCAGCATCTTATCCTCTGGCACGGTTTGTGATAGCTGCCGAGGGCGTGACAGTATCCACCATCCCCGACCATGCGATCACCCCCGGACTGGCCAGCAGCGCCGTGCCGGAGACGGGGGCGCTGTTGCGCACCATGGTGTTGGGGCGGCTTTCCGGGGCGGACATCGTCCTGGACTTCGCCCCGGGCAACGGGGAGGTGGTACTGGAGGCCGCCGCGCACGTGGCGGCCGTGTTCGTGGTTGGGGTCTCCCCGGAAGGGGTGACCCGGTTGGGGCAGCGCGTTACCGCCCGGTTGGGCGCGCGGGCCATCGCCGCCATTCTCCCCGCCCCGATCAATGACCCGGCGTCGCTCCGCGGCTTTCTTGGGGCACTCCCGCCATCCACCCGGGTGGTCGTGCATGCGGCGCCCGGGCAACTCCCCGAGCTGCTGTTGGGATTGGCCCCGTGCGCGGCGCGTCGGCAGCTGGAGGGCATCTGCCTGGCCGCCGCGCCTGACGCTGCGGGGTGGGATGGTGCAGCCCTCGTCCTCTCGGCGCTTGCCCTCACCCCCTGTGCCATCGCCCCCGGCGATGCTCCGCTTGCGCCGCACCCGGTGTCGCTCCCGCACCCTGGCGCCGTGGTGGCGCTCCCACAGGCACTCGTGGGTCGGTCGCCCGCGCCGCCGCCACCCGAGGCAGTGACCACGGCCGAGGCGCGCCACAAGGCCGCTCCTCGCGACCTCGACGCGCTGCTGGCGCTGCTGGACGTGCTCCGGCGTCGGGGATGGCGCGGGCGGGCGCGGGAGGTGGCGCTGGAGCGGTTTGCCGGCGGCGACTGGGAGGCCCCCGCCGTGGCGCACCCGTTGGGCACGGCCTTGATGGAGTTTGGCGCGGCAACCCAGGCCATCGCGTGCTTCCGGGCCATCCTGGCGGCCACGCCGGGCGATCCCACCGTCACCGCGCGACTGGCCGGCGCCCTCACTCAGGTGGGGCGTGCCGAGGAGGCATGGCCGCTGCTGGAGCCGCTGCTGCGGCAGCCCCGCGTCACCATCAACCTCCTGCTGGCCGGCTCCATGGTGCGGCGGGCGCTGGGGGACCTCGAGGGATCGCTGCAGTGGACCACGCGGCTGGCGCGCCAGGCTCCCGCGGAGTGGCGCGGCGAGTTTGAACGCGCCTTCACGCTGCTGCTGCGCGGTGATTTCGCGCACGGATGGCAGGCGTACGAGGCGCGTCCCACCCCGGTCGCCCCCAATGTGGCCCGACGCTGGAAGGGCGAGCCCCTCAGCGGCGGCACCGTGTTCGTGCAGGGAGAGCAGGGGATCGGCGACCTGATGCAATTCGTGCGCTTCCTCCCCGCGCTCCATGCGGCGGGGGCGGGGCGCGTGCTGGTGGAAGCCCCGGCGGAGACCGTCACCCTGCTGGCGGCCAACGGGTTCGAGGCCGTCCCGAGCGGGCTGCACCCCGTGGCCGACTGGTGCATTCCCCTGCTGTCGCTGCCGCATGCCTTGCGCATCGGGAATGCCCTGGGGGGCGAGTTGGTCCCCTACCTTCGGGCACCGGCCCCCATGGAGCCACTCCCCCTTCCGCCCTCCCGCCCCGGTGTCCGTCGTCTGGGGATCGTCTGGGCCGGCAACCCGCTCTTCCCGTCCACCGCCACGCGCGACTTCGACCCCGCGTGCCTCCCCGCCCTTGCGGAGATCCCGGGGGTGGAGTGGGTGGTGCTGCAGCACGGGGAGTCGGCGCGGCAGGCACCGGCGTCCATGCATCGCCCTCCCCTCCCCGCCAGCTGGGCCGGCACGGCCCAATGGCTGGCGCAGCTGGACGGGTTGGTCACGATCGACTCCGGCATCGCCCATCTGGCGGGCGCCATGGGGCGTCCCACCTGGTTGCTCCTTCCCCATGTCGCCGAGTGGCGCTGGGGGCTCTCGGGGGACCGCACCCCCTGGTATCCCACCATGCAGCTGCTGCGTCAGGCGCGGTGGCGCGATTGGGCGTCCGTCGTGCCGCCGCTGGCCGCGGCGCTGGCCAGCACCTCCCTCGTTCCGGCGCCGGACGGGCGCTGACTTCCCTCCCCCGCGACTCCTCCCATGTCCGCTTCCCTGCCTTCCGTGCGTCAGATCCCCAGCGTTCAGCGGGTGTCCCATGACCTCCCCCGCTTTCGCGTGCCGGTGGCGCTCTCGGACGAGGAGGCGGACGCCGTGGAGGCGGCGGAATCGACCGGTGGGGTGGATGCCGACGTGCGGGCGTTCCTGGACGCCCAGCTGGAGGAGGGCGACCTGTTCGTGGACCTCGACCCGGGATTGGGCTTCGTGGCGCTGGGTGCCGCCACCGCTCCGGGGGGTATCGTGACCGTGCTGGTGAGCGAGTCCGACGAGGCGGTGCGTGCGCGCCTGCAGGACGCGGCCGTGGAGGTGGGGGGGTGGCTGGAGTGGTGTGCCCCCACGGACCACGCCTCCCTGCGGGCAGCCGTGGAGGCCCATCGCGCTGGGGGCGGGCGGGTGCTGGTGCAGGCCTCCGCCGCGCAGCTCCCCGTGGTCGCCGAGGCGCTGGCGGCACTGGTGCGGGATGAGGCGCTGGTGGCCATGTGCGTGCGCGATGCCGCCTGGTGCGACGACTGGGATGCGCTGGTGGCGTTCCTGCGGGTGTTGGGGCTGACGCCAGCGGTGATGACGATGCGTGGGGAAGAGGCGCTGCTCGTGCCGGTGGAGGCGCGCCCCGACGGCGCCGTCATCGCGATTCCGGCCGGCGTGGTCCACGCCATGGAGGGCGAGGTGCTCGACCCGCCAGCGGGGGGGGCGACGGCGCCGGCGACGTTGGGCGCTGGGACCGTCCCGGCCGAGACCGGGAGCGCCCCGACCGGCACCACGGCGGCCACCGCCACCGTGATCGGCGGGAGTGTGGCTGCCCCCCCGCAGGCCGCGTCTCCCCGTGTCTTCCCGGCCGCCGCCTCGGAGCGCCCCACCTGGGTGGCCGCGCGCGACGGGTTGCTGTTGCAGACCTCCCATTCGCGCACCGGCTACGGCGTGGCCGGCAGCCACCTGCTGGCCGCGCTGCAGCGGCGCGAGGTGCCGGTCACCCTCTTCCCGCTGGGCGCCGTGGACCCGTCGCTCACCGAGAATCCGCGGTTGGGGGAGGCGATCGCCCGGCAGGACCGCTTCCGCGGCGACCTCCCCTCGGTGCGCATCGCGCAGGCGTTCGACCTGGCGCAGCACGTGGGGCGCGGCCCGCGCGTGGCCTTCCCCATCTTCGAACTGGACACCTTCACCGCCCGCGAGCTGCACCACCTGCGGCAGCAGGATGGCGTGCTGGTGTGCACCGAGTGGGCGCGGCAGGTGTGCCGGCAGAACGGGCTCACCGACGTCCCGATCGACGTGGTGCCGCTGGGGGTGGACCGCACGGTGTTCCACGAGCAGGTGACGCCGGCGCGCCGCTGGCCGGACACGGTGTTCCTGCAGGTGGGGAAGCTGGAGGCCCGCAAGGGGCAGCTGGAGCTGCTGCGCGCCTTCGAGGCGGCGTTCACCCCGAAGGACCCGGTGCGGCTGGTGCTGGCGTGCGGCAACCCGTTCATCCCGCGCGAGACGCTGGACGCGCAGCTGCGCCCCTTCCGGCAGTCGCCGATGGCGGCGCGCATCACGCTCATCACGTCGGAGCTGGCCACGCTGCGCGACGTGGCCGCGCTGATGGCGGGCGCCGACTGCGGCGTGTTTCCGGTGCGGGCGGAGGGGTGGAACCTGGAGGCGCTGGAGATGCTGTCGATGGGGAAGGCGGTGATTGCCACGCACTGCACGGCGCACACGGCCTACCTGTCGCCGGCCAATGCGCGGCTGATCCAGGTGGACCAGCTGGAGGTGGCGCATGGCGGGCGCGCACCGGGGCGATGGGCGGCGTGGGGCCCGTCGCAGCACGAGCAGCTGGTGACGCAGCTGCGCGCGGTGCACACGGCGCGGCGCGAGGGGGCGCTGCCGGTGAACCGGGAGGGGATCGCCACCGCCGAGCGGCACCAGTGGGAGGACGCGGCCGACGCGCTGCTGCGCGGCATCCAGACGGTGATCGGGGGGTAAGAGGGCCCTTGGTGCATGCCTCTGGCTTGTGCTGCCTCAGGCTGCGCCGAGGGGCCCTAGGCAAGAGGCAGAGTGGACGAGGCCATCGGTGCGGTTGGTTGCCCATGTGGCACCTAGACCCTCACCCTCTTTCACTCATCCCCAGGGCCCCTCTCCCCTGACGCAGGGAATCGACCCCAGCACCGACATCCTCGCCCCTACCCCCTCGCACCTCCCCCTCATCCCCTGGGCCCCTCACCCCTGACGCAGGGAATCGACCCCAGCACGGACATCCTCGCCCCTACCCCCTCGCACCTCCCCCTCATCCCCAGGGCCCCTCTCCCCTGAGGCAGGGAATCGACGCCAGCACGGACATCCTCGCCCCTACCCCCTCGCACCTCCCCCTCATCCCCAGGGCCCCTCTCCCCTGACGCAGGAGACGGTCGCGAGACACCCCAAGGGTCTCGCCTCAGTCAGCCCCGACGAACCCCGCCAGCCCCTCCCGCAGCGCCGCCATCTCCAGCGCCCAGCTCCCCGGCGTCGCCTGACGGATCACGGTGACGCTGGCGTACCACCGCGTCGACTCCGACTCGGCCAGCCACCGCCAGTCGGCGCCGATACGCGGCAGCAGCAGCCAGCAGGGGCGTCCCATCGCCCCCGCCAGGTGCGCCACCGCGCTGTCCACCGTGATCACCAGATCCAGCGCCGCCAGCGCCGCCGCCGTGTCGGCGAACGTGCGCAGCGCCGGGCCGTGGTCGTGCACCGAAACCGTCGGTGGCGCCTCCGCGAGTTCCGCTGCGCGCGGGCCATGTTGCAGTGACACCCACGTCACTCCCGGGTGCGACAGCAGCGGCGTCATGGCCGCCAGCCCCACTGACCGGTGCCGGTCGTTCACGTGCGTGCCATGCCCGGCCCACACCACCCCCACCCGCGGAGCGGTCGCTCCCACCCATGCGCCCACCGGTGGCGGCGTCCCCGCGGGCACGGTCAGGTACGGGGCCCCGTTGCCCATCACCTCCCGGTCGGTCACCAGCCCCAGGCGGTACGGCAGCGACGGGAGCGGCAGCTGCAGGTCGTGCGGCGGCAGCGGATCGCCAAAGGCGCACACCTGGTCGGCCAGCCCGCTGGCCCGCAGCAGCGTCTCCAGCGGCGCCGGGACCACCAGGACCACCCGCGCCCGCCGGGCGCGCACCCGGGGCAGCCACCGCGCATACTGCAGCGTGTCGCCAAAGCCCTGTTCCGCGTGCACCAGCAGCGTGCGTCCCGCCAGCGGCTGCGTGGTCCATGCCGGTTGCGCCCAGTGCCGCCGCCCCGCGTCCAGCAACTCCGTCTTGGTGCGCGCCTCGTAGTCGGCCCAGCCGTCGCGCCACCGCCGGCACGCGAGCCGGACCACCGCGCGGTTGAAGCGGGCCCCCGCGTGCCCCGGGTGCGCCGCCAGCACCAGGCTCGCCTCCGCCTCAGCGTCCTCCGGCCGCCCCGCCAGGTACCACGCCGACGCCAGGCTGGCGCGCGCTTCCACGTGCGCCGGGTCCAGCGCCAGCGTGCGCGCGTACGCCGCGGCCGCCTCCACCGGACGCCCCGCGGTGTGCAGCGCGCGCGCGTACCCGTACCATGCCAGCGGATCGTTGGCGGCGCAGCGCGTCGCCGCCGCCAACGGCGCCAGCGACTCGTCCGCCCGGCCGGCGGCCACCAGGGCGTTCCCCAGGTTCAGCTGGATCGCCCCCTCACGCGGGTGCGCCTGCGCCAGCGGACGCAGCACGGCCACGGCCCCGCCCGCGTCCCCGGTCTCCAGTCGGAGCACGCCGAGCGCGTTGCGGATGCCGCCGTGCTGCGCGTCGAGGGCGTGCGCCTGCTCCAGCAGACGCAGGGCGCCGCGCGGATCCCCCCCGCGCGCGCGCGCCAGGGCCTCCTGAAACCCCGCCTCCGCCTCGCGTCGCCTGGACGCGGCCGTGCCCACCGGCCCGTCAGTCCAGCGAGAGACCGCCTTCCTGCAGCGGATAGCTGGCCAGCTCCATCGGGTGCCGCATGTCGTGCGAGTCGTTGCGGCTCACCACCTGCAGCACCGTGCGCTCCGCCAGGTTGAAGATGATCGGCGCGCGGAAGTTCGCCGTGATCCCCTCGTCGGCGCTGCTGGGGAACGCCACCAGCACCAGCGCCAGCGCCTCGGTGGGGCTCTCCAGCCCGAGGGTCCGCTCGTCGCTGTCGCTGATGTCCAGCGCATAGCTGGGATCGGTGACGAACGGATCGGCCAGCAGGAAGGTGAGCGCCGGATCGTTGGCCGAGAGCAGCCACCACAGCCCCTCGCGCGCCGCGGGGAGCAGCGCGAAGGTGTCGTGGTCGGGGAAGCCCCACAGGGGCGCGACGAAGTGCATCATCGCCCCCTCGGGGACCATCAGCGTGCCGAAGGCGCTGGAGAGGAGCGTATGCTCCCCGGCGGGCTCTTCGCCGCGCGCGGCGGCCGAGGACGTGGCGGGCACGACCATGGCGGGGAGGGGGGCGGGCGGCAGGTCCATGACGAAGGGGCTCATGTGCGGGACTAGAGGTAGTTCACCAGGCTCATGCCCAGAATGCGGGAGGTCGCACTCATCGCGGCCTGGTACAGCGTCTGCTTGCCCACGAGCTCGGCAATCGCCTTGTCCACCTCGGTGTCGCGGAGGTCGGAGCGGTAGACGATGAGCTGCTGCTCGGTGGTGTCGAGGGCGCGCTGCGCCCCCTCGAATTCATCGACGCGGGCGCCGACTTCCGCCACGTGCGCCTGCAGGGCGTCGTTGGCGGAGGACAGGCGGGTCGTCGCCTGCGCGATCGCGTCGCGATCGTCGTTCCCCAAGGCTGTCGAGAGCGCGCGCAACGCCTCGAAGATGTCGGAGTCGAGGAACAGCTCGGTGCCGTTGCGATTGGGGGCCAGGTGGCGGCCGATGCCGATCTCCACCACGGGGCTCCCCGAGGGATTCACGGGGACGCCCCCGAGCGTGAGGTTGGAGAAGCCGTCGGCGGGGGTGGGCGGCACGCGGAACGGCTTTTCCCCCGACCGGGTGCCGCCGAAGATGAACTCGTCGCCGAACTGGCTGTTGCCGGTGATGACGGCGGTGGCCAGGAGTTGGTCCACCTCCCCCTTGACCATGGTACGGGTGGCGGTGCTCGCCGTGGCATTGGCCTGCGCCACCCCCAGCTCGATGGCGCGGGTGAGGAGGTCGCCCATGGTATCCAGCGCCGACTCCTCCGCCTGCGCCTTGGCCACCCCCCGGTCGATGTTGCGGCGGAACTGGGTGATGGCGCGCAACGAGCTCCCGGTGCGGGAGACCTCACTGGCCCGGTTGGGGGCGTCGGACATGCGCCGGATCGTCACCCCCGACGCGATGTCCTCGCGCAGTTTGTCGATCCCCGCCAGGGTCGTCTGCATCCGGGCTTGGCTGTTGCGCAGGATGTCGAGGTTGCTGACTCGCATGGCGGGGGACGGAAACGGAGAGGAGGACGGCGAGGGAAATGGCGGCGGACCCCGGGACGGCGCCCGGGGGGAAATCGTCAGGACAGCGGTAGCGGATTCGTGCGTACTCGGCGAAATTTGCCGGGTAGGTCACAGGCAACTCGTGCCGATGGCGCGTGGGCCCTTGCAGGAACCAACGACGCAGCCGGCCGGGCTGCGATCCGTCAAGCTGTTGTTTTTCAAGCGTTTGGCCCTTTATCGCGCCGCCTCCTTCCCGCACCGCCATGGCCACGATCCTGTACGTGGATGACGATCCGAGCGTCGGGCTGGTCCTTGAGGAGACCTTGGCGCGCTCAGGGCACAGCCCGCTAGGCGCAAGGAACGTGCCGGAAGCGCTCATGGCGCTGGAACAGTCGGCGGTCGATCTGATCATCTCCGACTACCGGATGCCGGGGATCAGCGGGCTGGAGTTCCTGCAGATGCTGGCCAGTGAGGGGCATGACGTCCCCCTCATCATGCTCACGGGGCACGCGTCCATCGAGCACGCGGTGATGTCGATCAAGGCTGGCGCCATCGACTACATCACCAAGCCGGTGCGGCCGCAGCAGTTGGAGCTGGCGGTGGACCAGGCGCTGGAGTTCGTCCGGCTCCGGCGGGAGAACGAGGCGCTCCGCAAGGAGGTCCAGCAGTTCCGCAATGAAAAGCAGATCATCGGCGACTCGCCGGTGATCCGGCGCATCCTGCAGACGGTGTCCATGGCAGCCCCCACGCGGGCCACGGTGCTGTTGCAGGGGGAGTCGGGGACCGGCAAGGAGCTGTTTGCCCGGGCCATCCATGACCAGAGCGAGCGGCGGGACAAGCCGTTCATCAAGCTCAACTGCGCGGCGCTCCCCGAGGGGCTGGTGGAGTCGGCGCTGTTTGGGCACGAGAAAGGGGCCTTCACCGGCGCCATCAAGCGGGTGGAGGGGGCCTTTGAGCGGGCGCACCGGGGGACGCTGCTGCTGGACGAAGTGTCGGAGATGCGCCTCGACCTGCAGGCCAAGCTGCTGCGCGTGCTGCAGGAGCAGGAGTTCGAGCGGGTGGGGGGGACCTCCCCCATCAAGGTGGATGTGCGGATCATCGCCACCACCAACCGCGACTTGGCGGTGGAGGCCGACCAGGGAGGGTTCCGTCACGACCTCTACTATAGGTTGTCCACCATCCCGGTCCTGATCCCGCCGCTGCGGGAGCGCCCGGAGGATGTCCCGCTGCTGGCACTGCGGTTCGCCATGCGGTGCGCCGCCGAGTTGGGGAAGAAGATTGATGGGTTCGCCCCGGAGTCGCTGGAGACGCTGCAGCGTTTTCCGTGGCCTGGAAACGTCCGCGAGCTCCAGCACGTCATCGAGCGCGCCGTCATCCTCACCCCAGACCCCCTCATCCAGCCCCACTGCCTCGAAGGCACCCGCTTCGGCCTCACCCACTCCATGGGCAGCAGTGCCATTCGCGCCAAGACCATCGGCAAGGGGGGCGCCACCCCACCCCCGGGCGCCGACCAGGCCGGCAACGCCGCCGACGGCCGCATCCAGCTGGCCTCCCTCAATGTCGCTGATGCCGAACGCGTCCTCATTCAACATGCGCTGACCGCGGCCGACAACAACCGAACGAAGGCAGCCGAGTTGCTCGGGATCAGCGTCAGGACCCTGCGCAACAAGCTGAACGGCCCTGGGAAGGACCCGGACGCCGACGACGACCCGGGGTGACCCTGCAGCAGCGAGGATCTGCGGCTCCTCGGCAGGATTCGCCCCACGCTACTCGGCAGGATTTGCCGTCCCTCCCGCTTCTTCCGGGGTCACCACGCCGGGCGTTCGACTGAACGCCCGGCGTGTGTTTTTGCGGTAACCCATTGAATATACAGCAGTTGCGCGCATAGCACCACCGCCGCGCATACCGCTGGGCCCGTGTGGCCCGGCCATTGCTTTTCCCCGGGGCGGACCACCGTGCCCTCTCTCCACCCGGGACCCCCTGATGCTCTTCGGACTCATCGATCGAGTGACCGCCGCACCGATGCTGAAGACGACGCTCGACCGCAGTGTCGAGCGCTCGCGCGGCATTGCGGACCGGGTGTCCAAGGCCTCGCTCCCCGGTGCCCAGTTTGCCCTCCCCGTGCAAGGGGAAGCGGCCGCGGCCCAGGACGCCCCGGTGGATGTGGAAGGCGAGATGATGGCGCTGGCCGATGAGCAGCTGCGCTTTCTGGCCACCTCGCGCCTCCTCGAAAAGACCTACAGCAGCCTCCGCAACGCCATCAAGGGCGGGAACGGCTGATGCCCGTCGGACCGATCCGCGCCCTGCCGATGCTCCCCGTCCCCGGGCAGACCTCGGTGCGCCCCATGTTCCGTTCCCTGGGCATCGCCGCCAGCGGCCTCTCCGCCCAGCGGAAGCGGATGGATGTCATTGCCCACAACATCGCCAACGCCGACGTGACGCGCGGCCCCGATGGCGCCCCGTATCGCCGGCAGGAACTGGTGCTCGAGGCCGCCACCGCCCAGACCGCCGCCTTTCAGGTGGGAGCACCCGGACTCCCGGTCGCCCCCGTCGCCGGCGGCGTCGTCCCGGTGGCGCCTCCCCTGGCGACCGCCGGAGACGCCGCAGGCGCCGTGACGGTGCCCGTGCTCGACGCCGCCACGCAGGGCACCTCGGCCATGGCCGCCGGTGGCCAGTACGGGGTGCGCGTGGCCGGCATCGCCCAGGATCAGGGGGAAGGGCGCCTGGCGTACGAGCCCGGGCACCCCGATGCCGATGCCAACGGCTACGTGCGCTACCCCGACGTGGACTCCACGCAGGAGCTCGTGAAGCTCCTCGACGCCAAGCGCATCTACGAAGCCAACGCGGCCGTCTTCCAGACCGCCAAGTCGATCCTCCGCGCCTCGCTCGACATCTGAGCCGACCGGCCGCCCCCGCCTTCCTTCTGAGCCACCGTCCATGAGCATCCCCGGCCTCAACCCTTCCCTCTCGTCGCCGCTGGGTTCCCCCCTGCGCCCCGACCCGCGCCGCACCCCGGGCGGGATGGAGCGCCCCGGGACCCCCGCCCCCGGGAGCGAGCGCGCCGGCACGCCGGCCGCCGGGGCCGGACGCGCCGCACCGGCGCCGACCACCGCGGCCGCGCTGCGGCCGCAGGCGCCGATCGCCGGCGGGGCCAGTGCGCAGGGGGCCGTCCCGGCCGAGGCGCCCAAGGGGACCGACCCGGCGCTGTGGAGCGTGCTCACCACCGAGGAGCGCCAGTTCTTCGCGAAGACCGCCGCCATGGGACCGCTCACCTACGGCCGCCTCAAGGAAGCCACCGCCCCCGTGCCCCCCTCGGCGCGCGGCGTGCGCCTCGACGTCCGCGCCTGATCCGGTCCACGGCCATGCAGATCCGTCCCGACCTCCTCTCCCGCGGCTTCCCCGACCTCGCCGGGCGCGACAGCGCCCGCCCCCTGCAGGTGGGGGCCGGCGGCGGCTTCGGCGAGACCTTCACCCGCGTGCTCAATGAAGTCTCCGATACTCGCGAACACGCCGGCGACCTCACCCGCCGCTTTGCGGCCGGCGAAAACGTCGAGCTGCACCAGGTGATGGCCGCCGGGGAAGAGGCCGGGATCGCCCTTGACCTGCTCGTCGAGCTGCGCAACAAGCTCGTCGAGGCCTATCGGAACGTCATCAGCATGCAGTCGTAGCGCACGATGAACGAGTCGTTCCTTGCCCCCCTCTTCGCCCGCGTGGGCGGCCCCCGCCAGGCGGCGATCATCGCCGTGGGCGTGGCCGTCACCGCGCTGGTGTTCGGCGTCTCCCGCTGGGCCACCCGCCCCACCATGGTCCCGCTCTTCGCCGACATCCCGGTGGAGCAGGTCAAGCCCATGACCGACAAGCTCGCCGAGTCGGGGATCGCCTACGAGCTGGACGCGGCGGGGAGCACCATCCTCGTCGCCAGCGGCGACCTGGCGCGCGCGCGCGTCGACCTCGCCGCCGAGGTGATGCCCAGCGCCACCCGCCCCGGGCTCGAGCTGTTCGACAAGCCGTCGTGGGGGATGACGGACTTCACCCAGAAGGTCAACTACCGCCGCGCGCTGGAGGGAGAGCTCGAGCGCACCATCGGCAAGATGCAGGACGTCGAGGCGGTGCAGGTGCACCTGGCCCTCGAGGAGACCCCCATGTTCCGCGAGACCGAGCGCCCCTCCAAGGCCTCGGTCACGCTGCGCATGCTGGGCGGCCGCCAGCCCGCCGCGGAGACGGTGCGCGGCATCGCCAGCCTGGTGGCCGGCAGCGTGGGCGGGCTGCAGCCCGAGCACGTGACCGTGGTGGACGCGCGCGGGCAGGCGCTCACCACCGCCGACGACGGCTCCCCCAGCGGGCTCACCAGCCGCCAGCTGTCGGTGCAGCGCGAGGTGGAGGGGTACCTGGAGGCCAAGGCCGACAAGCTCCTCTCCAGCCTCGTGGGCGCGGGGAATGCGCGCGTGCAGGTGGCGGCCTCGGTCAACTTCAACAAGGTCGAGCGCACCACCCAGGCGGTGGACCCCGAGCGCCAGGCGATGGCCAGCGAGCAGAAGGCGGAGGTCACCCCCAGCACGCCGCAGCAGGGCGCGGGGTACGCCACCTCCACCACCGCCTACGAGAACACGCGGAGCGTCGAGAACTTCACCGGCGCCATCGGCAACGTCACGCGCCTCACGGTGGCGGTGCTGGTGGCCGACAAGGTCACCTGGGTGCCCGATACCGCCGCCGCGGGCGACTCCACTGCGGCCGGTGCGGCCGGTGCGGCCGGTGCGGCCGGCGACTCCACCGCCGACTCGAGCGCGGCGCGCGCCCCGGCCCCGCTGGTGCCGCTGGTGACGGTGCGCACCCCCGAGGAGCTGGCGCGCATCGAGACGCTCGTGAAGACCGCGCTGGGGGTGGACTCCACCCGCGGCGACGTGGTGTCGGTGGTCAGCGCCCCCTTCGACATGCCCGCGCCCATCGTGCGGGACTCGGTGCCGGCGCCGCAGGACTTCGTCAGCCAGCTGCAGGCCAATCCCAAGCCGGTGGTGGCCGTGGCCGCGCTCGTGGTGCTGCTGGTGTTCGGGCTGGTGGTGATGCGGATGCTGCGCGGCCGCCCCGCGCTCCCGGCTGGCACCGCCGCCGCCGCGATTGCCGAGGGGTCGGCCGCGCTGGCCCTCCCGCCGGCCCCCACCTACGACGCCTTCCAGGTGCCCGCCGATCCGGCGGCGCTCGCGGCGGTCGCCGGGCAGATGCCCGCCTTCCCGCAGCCGTCGGCCATGGCGCCGCCGCAACTGGGCGCCGGCACCGGGGGCTTCCCCGGCTTCCCCGGCATGGAGGGCGCCCCCGCCCCCGAGTGGATGGACGCCGCCCAGCAGGGCGGCAGCGCCGCCATGCCCGCGCCCCCGCCGATGCCGCGCCAGCCGCTGGTGCTCCCGCCGCAGGCCTCCACCCCCGAGCGGGACCAGGCCATCGCCACCATCGAACAGCGCCCGGACGCCGCGATCCGCGTGATCCGCAGCTGGCTCCGGTCCTGACCGCCTCGCCCCGCCCTCGTCCATGATCGCCCTCAGCAAGTCCCTGCAGGACCGCTGGTCCCCCGAGCGCCTCACCGGGCGCCAGAAGGCCGCCATCCTCTGCACCGCCGTCGGCGCCGAGTGCGCCGCCAAGATCACCGCCGGCCTCACCCCCGGCGAGGCCGAGATCGTGGCGCTCGAGATGGCCCAGCTGGACCGCGTCCCGCAGCGCACCACCGACGCCGTCCTCACCGAGTGGCTCGAGATGACCATCGGCGTGGACTCCATCAGCATGGGCGGCCTGGAGTACGCCAAGGACGTCCTCGAGAAGGCCTTCGGCGGCATCAAGACCCAGCAGGTGCTCAAGCGCATCCAGGGGCAGCTGGCCGACTCCGACCGCTTCGGGCGCCTCCGCCGCGCCGACCCGTCGCTGCTCAGCAGCACGCTC
>JBILED010000166.1:0-6192 GCA_044352305.1 Gemmatimonas sp. | reverse complement strand
CCAGCGCCAGCTCCTTGCCGCGCCCGGGATTGCGGAACGCCTCGGGGGTGACCCCCGCGTAGCTCACCAGCACGCGGCAGTCGGGGCACTCGTGGCGCACCCCGGCCCGAAACCCCGCCTCGAACTTGTGGATCAGGTCGATGTCCATCCCCCCCACGAAGCCGACGGTCTTGCTCCCCCCCACCCGCGCGGCCAGCGCGCCCACCAGGAAGGAACCCTCCTCCTCGCGGAACTTGAGCGCCACCAGGTTGGCGGGGAGGGGAAGGGGGCGCCCGGTCGAGTCGGCGGCCACCGCCATGTCCACGTCGGCGAAGCGGGTGCCGGGGTACTCGCGCGCCAGCGCCAGGATGTCATCGGTGAAGATGAACCCCACGCCGATGACCAGGTCCATCCCCTGCGCCGCCAGCGACCGCAGCCCGGCCTCGCGGTCGGAGCCCTCGCCGGGCTCGATGAACCGCACCCGCGCGCCCAGGTCGCGCGCCGCGCGCATCCCCCCCAGGTACGCGCCGTCGTTGAACGACTTGTCGCCCCGGCCGCCCACGTCGAACACCACGCCGATGTCCAGCCCCTCGGAAGTGTCCGCCACCGTGGCGCCGGGAGGGCGCACCAGCAGCAGCGCCCCATGGGTCAGGAGCAGCGCGACAAGCAGGAGGAGGGGGCGACGCACGGGGGGAAGCTACCGGGGGGGGCTGGACGGGGGAAGCCGCGGGCCCCCCGGGGCCGCCCGCGTGCCCGCCCCCCGCGCCGGCCGCCCTATGGCGGGGTGAGGCGCCACAGCCCGTTCAGCATGTCCGAGGCGAACAGCCCCGCGCTGCTCCAGTGCACCCCCCACACGTATACGGGGGCGCCGGACCCGGTGAAGCGCGCCACCTCGCGCCCCATGAGCCCCAGCTCGCACCGGCCGTCGGCGGTGCGCTGGGCCGCCGTGCACCCCGCCAGGTCCCCGGTCACGTCCAGCACCCGCACCCCGGCGTTGTAGTACGCCGCATACAGGCGCCCCGCGCGCTCGTCCACGCTCACGTTGTGCACCCCCGCCCCCGGCACCGTGAAGCGCGCCACCTCGCGCGGCGCCGCGAACGACGACACGTCCACCACGTGCAGGTCCCCCACCGACGAGGACCCGATGCTCCCGGGCCCCTCCTCCCCCACGAACATCCACCGTTTCCCGCCGGCCGCGTCGTGGTACCACCACACGTTGTGCGCCCGCCCCCCCACCGTGGCGGCGCGCCCCAGCCGCCGCGGCGCCGAGGGCGACCCGCCTTGCGCGCCGATGTCCCAGATCCCCACCCCGTCGTTCCACTCGGCCGTGAACAGGTACCCGTCACGCACGAACACGTCGTGGAGGTTCGGCGCCCCCATCACCTCCGACCACACCACCTGTGGCGCCGCGGGGTCGGCCAGGCTCACGATGGCCAGCCGTGCCGGGACGCCGTTGGCCGGATCCACGGCGCAGAACGCGTACAGCGTGCCGTTCACCCGCGCCACCTCGGCGGTGTGCACGCCGTACTGCAGCACGCCCCCGGTGGTGCGCACCAGCAGCTGCGGCGCGCGGGGCGCGGCCAGGCTGTACACGGCCAGTCCGCCGTTGGGGTTGGACTCGACCGCCACCACCAGCAGCCGCCCGTCGTCGCTCACCTGCACGTCGCCGGTGGTGGTGGCGTTGGCCACCAGCACCGAGTCCAGCAGCCGCGGCACCGCCCCACCCACGTCCCACACGGTGACGGCGTTGCCGCGCACCCCATTGCGCTGCCCCCAGCTGCCCAGGTAAGCCAGCCCCCCCTGCACCCACAGCTCGCTGGTGTACCGGGCGGGGACGGCCCCCAGCCCCAGCGCCGCCAGCGTAGCCGGCCCGGTCGGGGGCGGGGGGGGAGGTGTGGGCAACACCGGGGCCGCCGCCACGGGGGCCTCGCCGCCGCAGGCCACCGCCAGGGCCATCCCCGCCGCCATCACCAGGGCGCGCCGGCGGCCGGGGACTGGGCGCGCGGGCGCGCGGAGGGCCGGGGACCACCCCATGGGGGATGCGGTGATGGACATGGGCGCAGGGCTAGAAGGTGGACAGTCAGGGCGCCAGGACCCCGTAGCGGCCCATGCGCGCACGCATGGGCCCCGCGTGCCAACGCACTCCCAGGGACAGTGTCCAGGGGGTGCGCGCGCCGTAGAAGGCGGGCGGATCAAACACCGCGGGACGGCGGCGCGCCACGGGGCGGGCGGCGGCCACCTCGACGAAGGGGAGCACCGCCCCCGCGCGGTGCAGGCGCCAGCGGGGGGCCGCCAGCTGCGCGGTGAGCACGTCGAAGCGCGTGATGCCCACCACCTGAAAATCGATGTGCCCCGCCGGGGTGCGGTACAGGTTGAGCAGCCGCTCCGGCTCGGGGCGGTCGGTGCGTTCGGCGCGCACCGCCAGCTGCCACCCGCGGCGCGCCCAGGCGCCCTCCAGCAGCAGGGTTTCGTAGCGGAAGGCGCGGACGCCGTCGGCGCCCTCGTCGGTGCGGGCACCCTCCACCAGCAGGTAGCGCAGGCCGTCGCCCGGGGCGCCGTGGGGCGCGTGCCCGGCGCCGTGGGGGGAGGCGGGCGCGGCGTCCGGTGCCGTGGCCTGCGCTCCGGCTGGCGCCCGCCCGTCCTCTCCCCGCGCAAACCGCAGCGACACGCTGTGCTGGTGATGGTCGAAGGCGCCTCCCTGGATGATCCCCGGCGAGCGCACGAACGCGCGGCTCCCCTGCAACTCCCAGGCGCCCTGGCCGGTGCGGCGCTCCGCTGTCAGGCGCGTGGCGCGCGAGTCCCCCAGGCGCTGCCACTGCGGCGGCGCCCACGGGCCGGTAGGCTCATCCCCGTTGAACCACCCCTGTTCCGCCACAAGGGCGTGGGCGCCCCGTGCCAGCCGCACCGCCGCCACCCCCTGGACCCGCTCGGGGAGCTGGGCGTGATGATGGTTCACCGGGAACTTCACGAACGGGCGCATCATGGGGTCGTCGGTGCCGAAGGGGACAAACCCCTTCCCGGCAGCCAGCGACGCCTGCCACGCCCGCCCGGGCGCCGAGACGACGGCGCCCATCGCCTCGTGCACCAGGGTGTGGGGGTGGCGACGGTCCACGAATCCTTCGCCGTAGCTCCCCGGCGTGAGCTCCCCGCGGGACAGCGTGAGCCCCTCCAGGTTCACCGTCACCAGCGCGCGCCACGGGCCGCGCCATGCGGCTCCCTGCACCGCCGGCTGGGTGAGATACCCCTCGGTGGCGGGGCGCCCCGTGGTGCCCCCCCCCTGAGCATGGACGGTCATCGGGGCCAGCAGCCCCCCCCACAGCCCCACCAGCCCCCTCCGCACCGCGGCCCCGAACACCGCCGCCCCGGTCGCACCCCGCGGCGGGAACACCGGCGGAACGGCCAGGGAACGGCGTCGGGGAGGGAGCGCGCGCGGCATGCCCGGAACTGGTAACGCCCGACACCCGCAATGTTCCCCCGGGCCCATGCGTCCCGTATTCTTCACGCATCAGCCCGGTCGCGGCCCACCTTCTTGCCCCGTTCCCCCATGCCTTTCCGTTCTCCCCTGCCACTGCTCGGGGTCGTGGTCGGCGCCCTGGCCGGCGCTGCGCCCCTCGTAGCCCAGACGCTGGAGCTCACCGCCTCCCCGGCCACGGCCACCATCTACCTTCGCAAGGATCTGGACCGCTCGCTGGTCCGCATCGGGGTGGGCGCGGCCAAGCTCAAATTGGATAAGAAAGAGTCCAACACCGTTGTGGTTCGGCTGGACGGGTTCCGGGAGGTGCGCCGCTCCTTCCCCAAGGGTCCCGACTACAAGGACAAGAAGATCACCCTCTTCCTCGACCGTCGGGTGGTCGAGGTGAGCGCGCTCCCCTTTGACGCCACCATTCACATCAACGGCGTCCCCAGCGGGCAGCGGCGGGCCGAGGTGGAGGTGGAGGAGGGGAGCTCGGCCACGGTGGAGCTGCGCAAGCCGGGCTATGCGCCGGTGCGCCGCGTGTACCAGTGGGACAAGGGCTCCACGCAGTACCCCGTCAGCGCCGACAAGCTGGAGCTGGTGGACCGGCGCGTGGCGGTGACCGCCGCCGTCACCGGCGCGGAGGTGTTCGTGGGGGACACCAAGCTGGGCGACGGCGTGGCCGACGTGGTGGTCCCCAACGGGGGGTGCACCACCATCCGCGTGCAGAAGGCCGGGTGGGCCCCCGCCGAGCGGCAGTACTGCAACAAGGAGGGGTTCCCGCCGCCGCCCATGGCCGACCAGGTGGCGCTGGCCGGGCGCGTGGTGCAGGTGAACGCGCCGCAGGGCGCGCGCATCTACGTGAACAACAAGCAGGCCGGGCAGGGCTCCTTTGCGGTGCGGATCCCCGACGGCGGCTGCACCCGGGTGCGGGTGGAGCAGCCGGGCTTCATGCCGTGGCTGCAGGAGTACTGCGCGCAGGACAACGCCCCCGCGCCGCCGCAGGAGACCGCCGTGGAGCTCTCGGCCGACGAGTCGTACGCCGCCTCGGTGGCCAGCGACCAGGCCAACATGAACATCACCGTCGAGGTCACCCCCAAGCTGGCTGACGAGCAGGCGTGGAAGCTGCTCTCCAGCATCGTCCTCTCCGCCTTCGACGTGCTGGAGAACTCCGACAGCCAGACCGGCTACCTGCGCACCGCCTGGGAGGTGCGCACCTGGAAGGAGACGGGGCGTGTGGTGCGCACCCGCGTCATCGTCAAGCGGCAGGGGGAGTCGCCGCTGCGCTACGCCGTGAAGATCGAGTCGGAGCAGAACCGCGACCCGCTCAAGTCCGCGCGCGACGACGAGAACTTCGAGGCGTGGGACCGCCTGCTCAACAGCTACAAGGACCTCATCAGCGAGATGCAGGCGCGGCTCAAGTAGCCCGCGCCGCCGGAGGGACGACGCACGCGGGGGGCGGTGCCGGATGCCGGCGCCGCCCCCCGCGTCTGTGGCCGCCCCGCGGCGTCCCCGCGCCTTACTTGACCGGCTGGTAGCGGAAGGCCAGGATCTTCTCCCCCGTCCCCTTGAACTGCAGCTGCTTCACCTCGCCCTTCTTGAGCGGGCCGGTGCTCTGCTTGTCGGTGGCCACCACGGTGCCCGCGCGGTCCACGAACTCCATCACCACCTCGTGCGTGCCGCCGGCGGCGCCCATCTCCTCCACCGAGATCGACACCGTCGCCTCGGTGTTGCGGCGCGAGAACTCCACGATGTCCACCTTCACGGGGAGCCCGTCGGCGATCGTCTGGTACTTGACCAGCGTGTCCCCCCACGCCTTCTGCTGGGCGCGCGCCTCGGCCATCGCCTTCTGGTCGGCGGGGGTCATCACCTTCTTGGCGGCGGGCATCTTCACCGCCTTCATCAGCCCCTGCGCCGCGTAGGCGTTGAACATCCAGGCGTCGAAGTTGTTGGGGTCCACCGCCAGCAGCTTGCGCGTGGGCTCGAACATCTTGTCGAACTGGTCGCGGCCGTAGTAGGTGGCCGCCACGTTGCGCAGGGCGTCGCGGGCGAAGGGGTTGGCCGCCACGGCCCCCTCGAACAGCTTCAGCGCGTCGTCCGCGCGATTGATGCGCGAGGCGATCACCCCGCCCACGATGAACTTGAGGTCGGAGGCCTTGGCCGGGTCCGCCAGGAGCGGCGCATACACCTGCGGGATGGCCGCCGTGTCCTTGGCCAGCGTGAGCGCGTCGGCCCAGCCGTTCATGAGGTTGGCCGCGTCGGGGTGGTCGGGGGCCGCCGTCAGCAGCGCCTGCAACGAGGCCGCCGCCGCCTTGGCCGTGGCCGCCTGCTCCGCCCCCTGCTGCCCGCCTGCCATCTCCAGCTGGCTCATCCCCACGTAGTACATGCTGCTCTGCTTGAGGTCGCGGTAGTTGCTGTCGCTCCCCGCGCGCTCCACCACCTGCTGCCAGTTGCGGATCGCCTCGGGGCGGTTGTTCCGCGAATTGGCCACGTTGGCCAGCACATAGTAGGGGTACGGGTTCCCCTCGCTCACCGTCATCGACCGCTTGGCGTAGTACTCCGCGGAGTCCAGCTGCCCGCTGCTCGACGCCGCCAGCGCCGCCTGCGTGTTGGCCAGCCACACCTCGTTCTGCCGCAGCTGCGCCACGTCGCCGGCGCAGTCCGGCAGCGCGGCGGTGATGCGGCGGTACGCGGAGTCCATCTGCACCACGATGTCGTACGGCGCGGCGGGGTTGGCCACCATCCCCAGCTGCCCGCGG
>JBILED010000038.1:0-18640 GCA_044352305.1 Gemmatimonas sp. | reverse complement strand
CCGCAGCACCGACTCGCTCCCCGACGTGGACGTGTGGCGCACGCAGGACGAGCGCATCCAGTCGCAGCAGATGATTGAAGCCGAGCGCGACCGCAACCGCACCTTTGCGCACGTGTTCCATGTGGGCACGGGCGCGCTGGTGGCCATCGCCGATTCCACGCTGCGCGACGTGGACGTCCCCGCCGCCGGCGACTGGGCGGTGGGGCTGGACGAGCGCCCCTACCTGAACGACTGGAAGCGGCCGCGCGCCGACGTGTACCGCGTCAACCTGCGCACCGGCGCGCGCACGCGGCTGCTCACCGCGCAGCTCACCGGGCCGCACGTGGGCGGGCTCTCCCCCGACGGCCGCCACTGGCTGTACTGGCAGGGCGCGCGATGGTACGCCCTCCAGCTGGACTCGGCGCGCGCCCAGCCGCTGGCCCCCGGCGCCCCCAGCTTCCTCAACACCGAGTACGACTACCCCTTCGAGAAGCCCGCCTACGGCGTGCTGGGGTACACCCCCGATGGCGCGTCGGCCATCATCCCCGGGCGTTTCGACCTGTGGCGCGTGCCGCTGAGTGGCGCCGCGGCGGTCAACCTCACCGGTGGCACCGGCACGCGGCAGCAGATCGTCTTTCGTCCGGTGCGCGCGCAGCCCATCGACAGCACCGCTCTCCCCGCCGACCGCGTGCGCCGAGAGCTGGCGCTGGACCGGCCGCTGCTGCTGTCGGCGTACGGCGAGTGGACCAAGAAGGGGGGCTTCTACCGGCTGGACGGCGGCACGCTCACCCCGCTGGTGTACGAGGACGCGTCGTTCTCCGCGCCCCTCAAGGCGCGCGACGCCGACGTGCTGCTGTTCACGCGGCAGACCTTCCGCGAGTTCCCCGACCTGCGCGTGGCGGGGCCGTCGCTGGCCGACGCCACGCCGATCAGCAACGCCAACCCGCAGCAGGCCGAGTACCGCTGGGGGAATCGGCTGCTGTTCGACTACGTCACGCGCCGCGGCGTGAAGCTGCAGGGGGTGCTGGCGCTCCCCGACGACTACCAGCCCGGGCAGAAGCTCCCCATGCTGGTGACGTTCTACGAGAAGAACTCGCAGACCATGCACCGCTACCCCACCCCCAGCCTGCTCACCGGCATGGGGGGGATGCCCGTGGAGGCGGTGAGCCGCGGCTACGCCACCATGCTCCCCGACGTGCACTTCCACACGGGGTCGTCGCACAGCGACATGCTGGACGCGGTGGAGGCGGCCACGCGCAAGGTCATCGCCATGGGCTACGTGGACCCCAAGCGCATCGGCGTGCACGGGCACAGCTACGGCGGCGAGGGGGCGGCGTTTATCGGCGTGAAGTCGTCGCTCTTTGCCGCCGTGGGGATGGGCGCGGGGGTGACCGACCTGGCCAGCGACTTCTCGCAGAGCTGGGGGTGGACGTACCAGGTGTCCGGCGGCAGCGGCGAGAACGGCAACGGCTACTACATGACCGGCCAGGGGCGGTGGGGGGTGTCGCCCTGGGAGAACCCCGCGCTGTTCCGCAACGAGAGCGCGCTGCCGTTTGCGCACCAGGCCAAGGCGCCGTTCCTCATCATGCACGGCACCGCCGACCCCACGGTGGCCTTCACCGAGGGGATGAACTTCTACAACGCGCTCCGCTTCAACGGGAAGGAGGCGGTGATGCTGGCCTACCCCGGCGAGGGGCACGGGCTGCGCGGGCTGGCCAACCGGCGCGACCTCACGGGGCGCTACTTCGAGTACTTCGACCACCACCTGCGCGGCACGCCGGCGCCGGCGTGGATGACGCAGGGGGTCCCGTACCTGGTGAAGGACCGGCCGCCGGCGGCGCCGCCGCGGATTGTTCCGTAGCCGAGGCGGGGGTTATCCCCGCCCCCACCACGCGGCGGGCGCCACGCGGCGCCCGCCGCCGCTCCACCGGTTCACCCACAGCGCCACCCGGCGCCACCGGGTCCCCGCCAGCCACCGCCACCACCGCGCCCCCCGCCGGCTGTAGTCCCGGTTGTACGGACACACCCGGATGCAGATGGCGCAGTCGGTCCCCTGGTTGGCCCAGTAGCCGAAGCACTTCTCGGCGTCCACGGTCCACTTGCGTATTCCCTTAATGTAAGACGGCCCCGGCGGCGGGTCCCCCGGCGCCCCCTGGGGGATGGCCTTCACGGGACAGCCGTCGGCGCACGCGCGGCATGCCTCACAGAACGCCCGCACCCCGAACCCCCGCGGCGCGTCGTGCGCCAGCGGCAGGTCGGTGAAGATCTTCCCCAGCCGCAGCCGCGGCCCGTAGTGCGGGTTGATCAAGAGCCCCAGCCGCCCGTACTCCCCCAGCCCGGCCTTGATGGCCAGCGGGATCGCCAACGCCGAGTCGTTGGCGCTGGGCACCGCCTGATACCCCAGGTTGCGGAGGTACTGCGCCACCGACAGCAGCGTCATGGCGTCGTGCGAATACCCGAGCCCGGTGGCCGCCCCCGACAGCGCCGACGGCACGGTGGCCAGCAGCCCGCGGTCCATGGGCATCACGATCACGATCACGTGCCGCAGCGCCGGGTCGATGTCCACCGGGCGCTCGGTGCCGGTCAGGTCGCTGCACGTGGCGGCGTACATGAACCGCTCGTCGCGCGCGGTAACCCCCACGTCGCCGGCGCCAAAGGCGCGCGCCACCCGCTTCACCTCGCGCGCCGCCACCTCGGGGGAGTCAAAGGGCACCCGCACCGCCGCCGGCGGACGCAGCTGTGTGTACGGGTCCGAGAACCCCTCCCGCCGGTCGTCGTCGCGCCGCGCCTCGGTGAACAGGTCGCTCACATGCCACGCCGCGTTGCGCAGCGCATAGTCGCGCTGCGTGAAGCCGTCGGCCCCCCGCACCCCCGCCGACAGGTCGCCATGGCTTTTGTAGAAGCGGTCGGTCTTGGCGCTCCGCACCGCGGGGTCCCACCAGGAGCGGCGGAACACGTCGTTCCGCTGCGCAAACGGCACAAAGTCGGGACCAATGGCAAACCCCGCCGCCGCGTCGCTGTCGCGGGGGTCGGCCGGGAGGACCGGAAGGGGGGCGCCGGAGGGCACGCCGGTCAATAACCGGCGTGGCTACGGTGCATCAAGAATCCGCTGCAGCTCTTCGCGCAAGCCGGGAATCTTGTGCTGCAGCACGTCCCACACGATGTCGAGGTCAACACCAAAGTAGTCGTGAATGAGCCGGTCACGCATTCCAGCCATGCTCCGCCAGGCGATCTGGGGATTTGCCTCCCGAATATCCGTGGACACGCGCTTGGTCGCTTCCCCAATGATCTCAAGGCTACGGACGATGGCGCGCTGCAGGGTGGGGTCCTCATCAAGCACCTGGCGCGTCACCCGCGGACTCAAGGCAACAAGGAACTCCGCCTCGGCGAGTATATGCCGGAGGAACTCACGCGGCTCGTAGGACATCCACGGCGTCCGCGAGAATGTGCGGCCGAAGGTATGGCGACAGGGATTCGGGAGTGACCAGCTCCACCGGATGACCGAGAATGCGCTCCAGCAGGTCGCCAAGGTCCAGAAGATGGTCGTAGGACTTCTCCCCGGGGGCGAATTCCACGAGAAAATCGACGTCGCTTCCCACCCCTGCGGCATCACGCCGCACCGAGCCAAAGAGCGCCAGGCGCCGCACGCCAAGGGCAACGATGTCCGGCTGGGCTTCGGCCACGCGCGACTCCACGTCGGCACGGTTTGGCGGTTGGGCAGGCATCAGCTCGCCACGAGAGATGGCCCCGGCCTGGCGGATGCTCTCCAGCAGCTCGTTGAACGCGTCGGCCTCCATGGAATCTCCTCGCGCAGGTCCAGCCAGCATGCCGCTCGGTCTTCACGCGCCTTGTGCACGCGCTCGACGAACTATGCGCGTTCCGCATGCGATGCGCCACGGTGCGATTCCTGATATCGGTGGGTACGGCGGCTAGGGCCGTCACCCTCAGCAGCCACCAGCAGGGGCGGCGGCCGCGCCGTATACTCGGGCATTCTTGGGGTTCCCCCCTGCCCTCCTGCCCGCGCCCCCATGCCCCGTCGCCCCGCCCCCGTCGCCGCCCTCCTGGCCGCAGCGCTCCTGTCGCTCCCCCCCGTCGCCACGGCGGACGCCCAAGCCAAAAAGGTCTACATCTCCGTGGACATGGAGGGGATCAGCGGCATCAACGGCGACGACCAGACCGCCTCGGGGCGCCCCGAGTACGGGCGCGCGCGCAAGCTGATGGCCGAGGACGCCAATGCGGCCATTCGTGGCGCCTTTGAGGGGGGCGCCACCGAGGTGGTGGTGAACGACTCGCACGGCAGCCAGCGCAACCTCCTCCCCGAGGAGCTCGATCCGCGCGTGCGCCTCATCAGCCACAGCTTCAAGCGCCACGGCATGATGGAGGGGCTCGACTCCACCTATGATGCGGTGCTGTTCGTGGGGTACCACGCCAAGGCCGGCTCGCCGCGCGGCGTCTTTGCCCACACCGGCTCGGGGGTGGTGCGCGACCTGCGCATCAACGGGCTGTCGGTGGGCGAGGGGGGGATGAACGCCCTCCTGGCGCGGTGGTTTGGCGTGCCGGTGGTGCTGGTCACCGGTGACGACGTGGCCATCGCCGAGCAGCGGGCCACCGTGCCGGAGGTGCGCGGGGTGGTGGTGAAGCGCGCCATCAACTCGCGCGCCGTGGAGCTGCGCCCGCTGGCCGACACGCGGCGCGAGATCCAGGAGGCCGCCAAGGCCGCCGTGGCCGGCGCGCGCCGCACGCCGCGCGAGCGGCTGGCGCAGTACACCGTGCAGCTGGAGCTGCGCGACCCCACCATCCCCGAGGTGGCGGCGGCGTTCCAAGAGATCCGCCTGGTGAACCCCACCACCGTGGAGTTCACCCGCGCCTCCATGCCCGAGGCCTATCGGCTCATTCGGGTGCTGTACCGGTTCATCAACACGGATTGAGGGGGGACTGAGAAGAAGTCCGCGACGGGTGCGGTTGCGCCGCGCCCGTTGTCGCCCCACGTTAGGCCGGTAGCCGCACGGCGCAGTCCGCCTCCAGCACAATCCCGATGCCCAACACGAATGGAAAGGCGTACGGGATGAACGCCCTCACGCCGATGCCGTGGTGGACCACGCCGCTCCTGCGGATCGTCTTCTGGCTCGCCGGCCACGGGTTCCCCCCCAAGACGCAGAAGAACTTCCTCGCCCTCACGTTCATCCACTTCGCCCGGTGGACGATCATCCGGCGCGACCAGTTCCCCCACCTCGCCCCCAGCCAGCCCAAGGAAAAGCTCGCCTACGCCTACCTGCTGTTCATCAGCAACTTCAACGGCAGCTGGGACCAGTACATCGAGGCCTTCTCCCTGGTCATCCCCGAGGGGATGTCCAACATCTGGCGCTTCTCCAAGGGGTTCCCGGGGCCCCGCCCCATCGGGCCCTTCGTGGACTACATCCACCGCCAGCAGGTGGACACCGACTACTACTACGCGGCCTACCCGGGCGCCTCCGCCAAGGACATCCTGGGCGCCCGCCACCTGCAGGACGCCCTGGCCACGCTCGCCGCCGGGGCGGAGAGTCAATCCCCGGAGGCGTTCCTCACCGCCTTCCGCGACACGCTCGCCACTGTCCAGCAGGATCTCTCCACCACCGGCCCCTCCCCCGTGCTGGACCGCCCCACGCGCCCGGCGCCCACCATCGCCACGCCGGCGGTCTGATGGCCAACACGGTCGGGCAGGCCTACGGCCTCACGGTCCTCTCCCCCATCCGCGGCGACCTGGTCAACGGGGTCTCCCGCGCGCGCCTGTTGCGCACGCAGCTGGCGGCGCTCCCCAACGGCCCCGACAGCCCCTTCGCGCGGCTGCCCATGATGCACTTCGCCCGGTGGGTGGTCATCGACGAGCTCCCCGTGGAGGGGTTCCCCGCCAAGGACGACCAACTCGCGAACGCCTGGCTGCTGTTCGTGTGCGAGTTCGACGGCGCCCTGGACCCCATGCTGCAGCTGCTGGCCACCGCCGCCGGCGAGGCCGTGGACGCCATCTGTGCGCACTGTGTGGGCTATCCCGGGGCCGACAGCCTGCGCGCCTTCGCGGCCTGGTTCCACAAGTGCCAGATCGAGACCACGTTCCTCTTCAGTTCGTACCCTGACGATACCGTGGCCGACGTCCAGCGCGCCCTGGTGGTGCAGCGGGCGTTCGTCGCGTGGCTCGCCGAGCACTTGCCGGTGCTGCACGGCCCCGTGGGGGCCGGCGAGGCGGCCGCCCTGCAGGCGGCCTTCCGCACCTTCTGGCGCGGGGCCAGCGCCGCGCCCCTCCCCCCCCGCGGGGCCCCCTGAATGCGCACCCTCGACCTTTCCGACATCCAGGGGAATGTCCTCTGGGGGTACCACTACGCCGTCTCGCGCCTCTGCTTCGCCACGGTCACCGACGGCGTCGCCGGCCGCGCCTTCCTCGCGGCCCTCGCGCCGCAGGTCACCTCCTCCGTGCGCTGGCGCGACGGCAAGCCCGCGTCGGCGCTCAACGTGGCCTTCACGCACGCGGGGCTCGAGGCGCTGGGGGTGCCCGCCCGCACCCTCGCCGGCTTCCCGCCGGAGTTCCGGCAGGGGATGCGGGCGCGCGCGGCGCTGCTCAACGACGTGGGCCCCAACGATCCGTCGCAGTGGGAGCGCCCGTGGCTGGCGGGGGACGTGCACCTGATGATCGCGCTGCACGCCGCCACCCGCGACACGCTGGACGCGCGCCAGGGGGAGCTGCACGCGCTGGCCGCGCGGCACGGCGGCATCGCGTGGGGGCACGTGCAAAATGGCGGCCGTCTGGTGGTGAACGGGCAGCTCACCGACAAGGAGCACTTCGGCTACACCGACGGCTACTCCAACCCCGAGATCGACGGCACGCTGCTCCCCGACGTGGACGAGACCCGCGGCGGGGGGAAGCTCCTCCCCGACGGACGCTGGGCGCCCCTCGCCACCGGCGAGCTGCTCCTTGGGTACCCCGACGAGGCGGGGGACATTCCGCGGGCGCCCCTCCCCACGGGGTTTGCGCGCAACGGCACCTTCCTGGTGTACCGCAAGCTGCACCAGCGAGTGGCCACCTTCCGCCGCTTCCTGCGCGAGGAGGGGGCGCGCTATGCCGGCGGCCCCGACCTGCTGGCCGCCAAGCTGATGGGACGCTGGGCCGACGGCACGCCGCTCATGGCGGGGAGCGGCGCGCGCCCGGCCACGGACACGGGGCAGGTGGTCGTGGACCCCGCGCACACCGACTTCCGCTACGAGCGCGACCCCGACGGGATAGTGTGCCCGCTGGGCGCCCACACCCGCCGCGCGAATCCGCGCGACGCGACCGGCTTCGGCACGCTCCTCTCCGAGCGCCGCCGCCTCATGCGGCGCGGCATCCCCTACGGCCCCTGGACCCCCGCCGACGCCCCGGGCGCCGACGACGGCGAGCACGGCCTCCTGTTCCTGGCCATGGCGGCCAGCCTGGAGCGGCAGTTCGAGTTCGTGCAGCGCGAGTGGCTCAACTACGGCAACGACTTCCACCAGGGGAACGACGGCGACCCCATCATCGGCGGGAGCGGAACCCGGGGGAAGTTCCTCATCCAGGGAGACCCGCGCCCGGGACCGGGGAACATCCCGCCGTACATCTGCCGCGACCTCCCGCTCTTCGTCCAGCTGCTGGGCGGCGACTACTTCTTCATCCCCAGCCTCTCGGCGCTCGACCAGGTGGCCCAGGGGCGCGTGGAGCCCGCATGAGCAGCCACAACGCCACCCCGCCGGTGTCGCCCTGGACCACGATCCTGGACGGGGCCTCCACCATCGCCGACGCCTTCATCGCCATCGGCGGCGCCATGCGCTGGGCGGTGGCGGAGGACAAGCTTGGCGTCTCCGCCCTGAAGCACGACCTCGACGGGCTGGCCACGCGCCTCAAGGGGTGGGCGCAGCACCAGAACCCCGAGCCGGTGTTCGCCCTGCTGCGCGACCTCAAGCCGGTGCTCGTGCACGGCGACTTCGCGCTGGTCACCCGCTTCGACGACGTGGCCGACGTCCTGGCGCACCCGGACGTCTTCGACGTCCCCTACGAGGGCAAGTTCGAGGCGCTCACGGACGGGCGGAACTTCTTTTTGGGGATGCGTGAGACGCCGGCGTACCACCGCGACCTCTCGCTGATGCGGCTCGCCGTGCGGCGCGAGGACATCGAGTCGCGCGTGGTGCCCCTGGTGGAGCGGACGGCCGCCGAGGTGGTGGCGCGCGGCGCCGGGCGCGTGGACGTGGTGCGCGAGCTCGGCACCGTCGTCCCCGAGACCATGGTGGCCGAGTACTTCGGGCTCCCCTCCCCCCAGACCGGGGCGTTCGCCGACTGGTCGTCCACCATCTCCGGCTGGCTCTTCCTGGCGCGCGGCGCCACGGAGGAGGCGGGGCGGCAGGCGGTGGCCGACGCCGGGCGCATGCGGGCCGCCCTCGCCGCCACGCTGGAGGCCCGGCGCCGCAGCGGCGCCACCCCGGACGACGTCCTGCAGCGGTGCCTCGCGCAACAGGCGGCCGGGCTCCCCGGCACCGACGACGAGGCGATGCTGGCGAATCTCTTCGGGCTGGTGGTGGGGGCGCTCCCCACCACGCGCGCGGTGCTCGCCCGCGCCCTGGACGAGCTGCTCCGCCGCCCCGACACGCTGGCGGAGGCGCAGCGCGCCGCCCGCGCCGGCGCCACGCGGCTGGTGTGGCAGTACCTCGCCGAGATGCTCCGCTTCAACCCGCTGGGGCCTGGGGTCTTCCGGATCGCCAACGAGGACTACACCGTGGCAGCAGGCACCCCGCACGCCACCACCATCCCCGCCGGCAGCACGGTGCTGGTGGCGCTGCAATCGGCCATGATGGACGGCCGACGTATCGACGACCCGCACCAGGTGAAGCCCGACCGCCCGGGGTGGCAGTACCTCCACTTCGGCGACGGGCTGCACACCTGCTTCGGGCGGTACATCAATCAGGTGCAGATCCCGCAGATGGCGATGGCGCTCCTGACCCGCCCCAACCTGCGTCGCGCCCCTGGCCCCGACGGGGTGCTGCAGCTGGACGGCCCCTTTCCGTCGCGCCTCGTCCTCGAGTACGATTGAACGTCACCCCGCCCTCCGCCCATGCCTGACCTCGCCCCGACCGACCCCGATCCGTACGTGCTAGGGCCGTGGGACCGCCGCCAGCGGGGGTGGATGCTGGCCGGCTCCCTCTACGACGGCAGCTTCGGCGTGCTCATGCTGGCCATCCCCAAGGCGGCGTGCGCGCTCTTTGGGCTCCCCTATCCGGTCATCGGGGAGATCTGGCTCCGGCTGGACGGGATCTTCCTGCTGGTCATGGCCGCGCTGTACGTGCTCACCGCGCGCGACCCGGGGCGCTACCTCGGCATCGTGGCGGTGTGCCTCGCCGGCAAGGTGGTGTCCATCGCCTTCTACTGCACGTACGTGTTCGGGTTCGGCGAGGCGAAGATCTTCCTGATGTTCGCGGCGCTCGACTTCGTGTTCCTGTGCGGACACGCGTGGGCGCTGGGCCCCAACGGGGGGCAACGGCTCATCGATGCCTTCCGTCCGGCGCGATTGCCGGTGGTGGCGGCGCACGTGGACGGCGCGCCCCCCGGCTGACGGCCCCTCATGACGAACTTCGCCGGCACCGAGCGGTTCGAGGTCCTGGGCACCCTCGGCCGGGGTTCTATGGGGGCCGTGTATCTCGCGCGGGACCGGGAGCGGGGCACCGAGGTGGCCATCAAGGTGCTCCCCAGCGCGGAAGGGCCGTCGCTCCAGCGCTTCAAGTCGGAGTTCCGGTCGCTGGCGGCGCTGTCGCATCCGCACCTGGTGCCGCTGTACGAGCTCATCAGCGACGGCGGCCGGTGGATGTTCACGATGGATGTGGTCCGCGGCGGCGACTTCCTGTCGTGGGTGCGCCCCGGGGAACGGCTGGACGCGGAGCGGCTGCGCGGGGCGCTGCGCGGGCTGGCCCAGGGGGTGCAGGCGCTGCACGCGGCCGGGCTGCTGCACCGCGACCTCAAGCCCTCCAACGTGCTGGTGCGCGACGACGGCCACGTGGTGCTGCTGGACTTCGGGCTGGCCATGGAGCTGGGAACCGAGCAGACCACGGACAGCGTGTCCGGGACCTTCGCCTACATGGCCCCCGAGCAGGCCACCTTCGAGTCGCTTTCGCAGGCCAGCGACTGGTACGCCGTGGGGGTGATGCTGTACGAGGCGCTCACGGGGCAGCTCCCCTTCCAGGGGAACGCTTTCACGCTGATGGCGGCCAAGCTCACCAAGGCACCGCCGCCAATCCGCGAGCTGGCCCCCGACGCGCCGGAGGACCTGGCCCTGCTGGCGGTGGCACTGCTGCACATGAAGCCCGAGGAGCGCCCCGACGGCGCCGCGGTGCTGGCCGCGCTTGGCGGCGAGCCCGCGCCGCAGGCGCCCTCCGCGCCGGCGTCCGGCAACACGCCCTTCGTGGGACGGGAGGCGCATCTGGCGGCGCTCTCGGCGGCGTTCGCCGAGGCGCAGGAGGGGAACGCCGTGGTGACGCTGGTCCACGGGCGGTCGGGAACGGGGAAGTCCACGCTGCTGGACCGGTTCCTGGCGCCGCTGGAAGCCGAGGGGCGCGCGGTGGTGCTGCGGGGCCGCTGCATGGAGCAGGAGTCGGTGCCCTTCAAGGGGCTCGACGCGCTCATCGACCGGCTGGCCAAGTGGCTGCGCCGGCTGCCGAAGGCCGAGGCGGCTGCGCTGCTGCCGCGGCACGTGGATGTGCTGGCGCACGTCTTCCCGGTGCTGGAGCGGGTGGAGGCCATCGCCGAGGCGCCGCGCGGCGCCGCCGCCCGCACCGACCCGCAGGAGTTCCGCCGGCGCGCCTTTGGCGCGCTGCGCGAACTGCTGGCGCGCATTGGCGACCGCGTGCCGGTGGTGCTGGTGGTGGACGACTTCCAGTGGGGCGACGTGGACAGCGCCACCGCACTGGCGGGGCTGCTGGCCCCCCCCGACGCCCCCAGCTGCTGCCTGCTGGTGGCCTACCGCAGCGAGTACGAGGCCTCCAGCCGGTGCCTGGTGGAGTTCCGCGCGGCGCTGGCCGCGGCGTCGGTGCTGCATCGCCCGCCGATTGCCGTGGAAGCGCTGGAGCCCGCCGCCGCCGTGGCGCTGGCGGAGGCGCTGCTGGGCGCGGCAGGGCTCCCGATGGCGCACGCCGCGCGCATCGCGGAGGAGGCGGGGGGGAACGCGTTCTACATCGCCGAGCTCACGCGCCACGTCACGCGCGACGACGTCGTGGAGGGGGCGGCGCGCCCCATGCTGGCCGGGGGGGGCGCGGCGCCGCGGCTGGACGACATCCTCTGGGAGCGCGTGCAGCGGCTCGCCGTGGACTCGCGGCAGCTGCTGGAGGCGGTGGCGGTGTCGGGGCGCCCCACGCCGGTGCGCGCCGCGTACGATGCGGCCGAGCTGCGTGCGCGCGACCACGCGCCGGTGCTGCGCCTCCGCAACGGGAACTTCGTGCGCCTCAGCGGCTTCGGCCTGGACGACGAGATCGAGACCTACCACGACCGCATCCGCGAGACGGTCCTGGGGCGGATTGAACCGTCGCTGCTGGGGCGCCTGCACCGGGCGTTCGCCGCCCTGCTGCAGCACAGCGAGGGCGCCGACGCGGAAACCGTGGCACAGCACTGGGAGGCGGGGGGGGACCGGGCGGCCGCGGGGCCGTGGTTCGCGCGCGCGGCCGACGCGGCGGCGCGGGCGCTGGCCTTTGATCGCGCGGCCACGCTCTATCGCGCGGCCCTCGACCGCCTCCCCGCGGCGCAGGTCACGCCGGCGCTGCTCACCGGCCACGCCGACGCGCTGGCCAACGCCGGGCGCGGGGCGGAGGCGGCAGAGGCGTACCTGGCCGCCGCCACGCAGGTGGGCGACCCCGACGAGTCGCGCGACCTGCGGCGCAAGGCCGCCACCCAGTTCTGCGTGAGCGGCAAGGTGGACGAGGGGCGCGCACTCTTCCGCACGCTGCTGGCGGAGGTGGGCGAACGGATGCCCAGCGGGCGCCTGGGGCACCTCATCACCCTGTTGGCCCGCCGTGGCATCCTGCGCGTCCGCGGCATCGGCTTCACCGAGCGGCGCCCCGACGAGATCCCGCTGGCCCTGCGCCGTCGCATCGACCTGCTCTGGTGGGTGAGCGCCAGCCTGTCGGTCCCCGAGGGGGTGGCCACCGCCGCGCTGCAGAGCCGCGGGCTGCTGCTGGCGCTCAACGCCGGCGATCCCGAACGGATCGCGCGGTCACTCGCCTGGGAGGCGTTCCTCACGGCAACGGGTGGCTGGCGCTCGGCGGACCGCTCCGCCGAGCTGCTGGGGCGCGCGTCGGCGCTGGCCGAGCGACTGGGGAGCCCGTATGCCGCCGCCATGGTCACCCTGGCCAACGCCACCGTGGCGCACCTGCAGGCGCGTCACCAGGATGCGCGGCGGCACGCGCTGGACGCCGAGGAGCGCTTTGCCTCCACCAGCCAGGGCGTGTGGTGGGAGCTGCAGACGTCGCGCACCGTGGCCGCGTGGGCGTCGTGGCAAACCGGGGAGTACCGGGAGATGCAGCGCCTGGCCACGCGCTACTACGCGGATGCCCGCGAGCGCGGCGACCTGGCGCTGATGACCAACCTGGGGTCCGTCATCCTGCCGCACCTGGCGCTGGCCGCCGGCGACGTGACGCTGGCGCGGGAGCAGGCGCAGGAGGCGCTCCGGCAGTGGACGCCGCGTGGCTTCCACATCCAGCACGCGGCCTCGGTGTTCACGCTGGGGCACGCGGACATCTTCGAGCAGCGCGGTGAGGACGCGGTCCGCCGGGTGGACGAGGCGTGGCCCGTGCTGCGGCGCGAGCTGCAGCTGAGCAACCAGATCGTGCTGGTGATGTTCCTGGACCTGCGCGCGCGCGGGGCGATCGAGGCCGCCGCGCGGGCCAGCGGCAGCGAGCGGACGCGCTGGCTGCGGATCGCCGAGCGCGACGCGGCGCGCATGGCGAAGGAGCAGACGCCGTGGGGGAACGCCTTCGTCGCGGTGATCCGGGCCGCCGCGGGGGCCATCACCGGCGCGCCAACGGCCGACCGCCAGCTTGAGGCCTCCGCCGCGGAGCTCGACCGCACGGGCTTCCCCCTGCGCGCCGCCATCTGCCGGTGGTATCTGGGGGAGCGGCGAGGGGGGAGCGAAGGGCGCGCGTTGCGCGACGCGGCGGAGCGCTACTTCCAGGAGCAGCTCGTGCTCACCCCGGAGCGGTTCGCGCCGGTGCTCGTCCCGGGGTTTGCGCCAAGGTAGGGGGGCGCGCCGGGGTTCAGCGTGTTCCGGCAGAGCAACGACTGGGCGGAGCGCAGCCCGACCCGCGGCAACGAGCAGGCCGGGTTTCTGCTCGCGCTCGAATTGGCGAGCACGAGACTTCCGAGCCCCGCCGCTGGCGCTCGGCCACCCGGGCCCGTATGGTAGGGACGAAGGCTCCCACCCCAGCCGCGAGCGACGCGATGAAACCAGTGCGTGAGCTGCTCAGGAAGCACGATGGAACGCTGTGGCGCGTGACGCCGGACCTGACGGTGTACGAGGCGCTGGAGACGCTGGCGCGCCTCGACGCAGGCGCCTTGCTGGTGATGGACGGCGACCGCCTGGTGGGCGTGTTCTCCGAGCGCGACTACACGCGCAAGGTCACGTTGCGCGGTCGCAACTCCAAGGAGACGCTGGTCTCCGAGATCATGACCGCCGAGGTGGTCACGGTGAACGCCACCACGCGCACCAGCGAATGCATGGCGCTCATGAGTGCCCGCAAGATCCGCCACCTGCCGGTGCTGGATGGCGATCGCGTGCTGGGGATGATCTCCATCCGTGACATCATGAACGACATCATCGCGGACCACGAAAGCACCATCGCGGCGCTGCACGGGTACATCACCTCGTAGGCGAGGCCCCGTCCATGCTCCCTCGCGCGCTGCGCCCCCTGGCCGCGGCCCTCCTGCTGGCCGCCCCAGCCGCCGCCCAAGGCACGCATCACTACCAGACGGACTTCACGAAGGACGAACTCGCCGCGCGCCGCGGGCGCGTGTACGACGCCATCGGCACGCAGGGCATCGCCGTGGTGCAGGGCGCCGCCGGCGTGCCGGGGTTCAGCGTGTTCCGGCAGGGCAACGACTTCTACTACCTCACCGGGGTGGAGTCGGCGCACGCCTACCTGCTCCTCAACGGCCGCACGCGCCGCGCCACGCTGTACCTGCCCCGCCGCGACGACGACCGCGAGCGCGGCGAAGGGAAGATTTTGGCCGTGGAGGACAGCCTCCTGCTGATCGGGCTCACCGGCGTGGACCGCGTGCGCGGGCTGGAAGGGCTGGCGCAGGACCTGTCCGCGGCCGACCTGCTGCGCCCCCCCGCCATGCAGCTGCACACGCCGCTGGCCCCCATGGAAACGGGGAACGACAGCCGCGACGAGCTGCTGGCCGGCCAGGCGCGCGCCGCCAGCGATCCGTGGGACGGGCGCCCCTCGCGCGAGGCGCACTTCGTGCGGCTGGTGCGCGAGCGCTTCCCGCAGCTGGAGGTGCACGACCTGTCGCCCACGCTGGACGCGCTCCGCACCATCAAGAGCCCGGCCGAAATCGCCCTCATCCGCCGCGCCACGCAGCTGGCGGGGCTGGGGATCATCGAGGCCATGCGCTCCACGCAGCCGGGGGTGATGGAGTACCAGCTGGACGCGGCCGCCAAGTACGTGCATTACCTCAACGGCGCGCAGGGGGACGGCTACGCCTCCATCATTGGCGGCGGCACCAACGCCTTCATGGGGCACTACTTCCGCAAGGCGGACCCGCTGAAGGACGGGGACCTGGTGCTCATGGACTACGCCCCCGACGTGCGCTACTACACCAGCGACGTCACCCGCATCTGGCCGGTGAACGGCACCTTCACGCCGGCGCAGCGCGCGCTCTACGAGTTCATCGTGGCCTACCGCGACGCGCTCTTCCGCCACATCCGCCCCGGCGTCACCGCCGACGAGGTGCTGGACCGCGCGGCGGCCGACATGCGGCAGTACCTGCAGGGGAAGACCTTCGCCTCCCCCGCGCACCGCAAGGCAGTGGAGGAGGGGGTGAAGTTCCGAGGCCACTTCCAGCACCCGGTGGGGATGGCGGTGCACGACGTGGGGCGCGTGCGCGGCGTGCCGCTGCGCGAGGGGATGGTGTTCACCATCGACCCCATGATCTGGATCCCCGAGGAGCGCCTCTACATCCGCATTGAGGACATGGCGCTGGTTACCGCCACCGGCGTGGAGAACCTGAGCGCCTTCGTCCCCAGCGCCGTGGGCGACGTGGAGCGCACCATCGCCCAGCCGGGGGTGGTGCAGTGGCGCCCCCCAACGCCGCCGGCGGTGCCCCCCGCTTCGACTCCCGGAGGAAGCCGTCCATGATCCCCCTCGCCCTCCCCGCCGCGTCGCAGCTGGTGCTGATGGCCGCACTGGCCGTGCCGCCCGTGCCCACGGTGCCGCTGGACACCTATCCGAAGAACCCGACCATCGACGCACTGCACTACGCGTTCCGCCTGGAGCTGTCGGACACCACCGATGCCATCACCGGCACGCTGGCCATGGACGTGCGCTTCCTGCAGCCGGGGGTCCAGGCGGTGCGCCTGGACCTGGTGAACGCCGGGGGCGCCGCCGCGGGGGGCGCGGGGGGCAAGGGAATGCGCGTGGCGCGCGTGCGGTGGAACGGCACCGAGGTCCCCTACCGGCATGCCAACGACGAGCTGCTGATCCCCCTGCCGACCCCCAGCGTGGCGCAGCAGCGGGTGCGGGTGGAGGTGGAGTACGGCGGGGTGCCGGCCACGGGGCTGCTCATCGGCCGCAACAAGCATGGCGACCGCACCGTCTTCAGCGACAACTGGCCCAACCGCGCGCGGCACTGGCTCCCCACCATCGACCATCCGTACGACAAGGCCACCAGCGAGTTCATCGTCACCGCCCCCAGCCACTACCAGGTGGTGTCCAACGGGCTGCAGGTGGAGGTCACCGACCTGCCGGGAGGCCGGCGGCGCACGCACTGGCGCAACGGCGTCCCCATTGCGCCGTGGCTGTACGTGCTGGGGGTGGCGCGCTTCGCCATGCAGCGCGTGGACACCTTCGAGGGGAAGCCCATTGAGACGTGGGTGTATCCGCAGGACCGCGACGCCGGCTTTGCCGACTTTGCCACCCCCACCAAGCAGGTGCTGGCCTTCTACAGCGACTACGTGGGACCGTACGCGTACGAGCGGCTGGCCAACATCCAGGCCAGCAGCGTGGCCGGCGGCATGGAATCGGCGTCGGCAATTTTGTACAACGAGAGCGCCGTCACCGGCACGCGCAGCGTGCGCTGGCGCAACGTGGTCATCCACGAGATCGCCCACCAGTGGTTCGGGAACGCCGTCACCGAGGCCGACTGGGACGACGTGTGGCTGAGCGAGGGGTTTGCCACCTACTTCACGCTCCTCTTCATCGAGCATGCCTACGGGCGCGACGAGTTCGTGCGCGGGCTGGAGGGCAGCCGGCAGACGGTCCGTGCCTTCGCCGAGAAGAACCCCGGGTACACCATCGTCCACCGGAATCTGCGCCGGATGGAGGACGTGACCAGCTCGCACACCTACCAGAAGGGGAGCTGGATCCTGCACATGCTGCGCGGCGTGGTGGGGGACGAGGCGTTCCAGCGCGGCATCCGCAGCTACTATCAGCGGCACTTCAATGGCAACGCCACCACCGCCGACTTCCGGCGCGCCATGGAGGAGGCTGCGGGGCGCGAGCTGGGGTGGTTCTTCGACCAGTGGCTGTACAAGCCCGGCACCCTGAAAGTGGCCGGCCAGTGGCGCTACAACGCCGCGGCGCGGCAGCTGGAGCTGCAGCTGGACCAGGTGCAAACCGACGGCAGCCTCTTCACCATGCCCCTGGAGGTCGGCGTCCGCGCCAAGGGGCAGGCCGTGGAAACGCGGCACCGCGTGCAGCTGACGGGCAAGTCCAACCGCTTCACCATCGACCTCCCCGCCGAGCCGGAGAGCGTGCGGCTGGATCCGGGGGTGTGGGTGCTGATGGACGCCACGCTGGAGCGGGGGCGGTAGGAGATCGATCCCCCGTGTGAACCCCGCCGGCGAGGATGCCGGCCCAACTTGAGCCCCCGCATGATCCAGCAGCTCTACATCAATCTCCCCGTCACCGACCTCCCTCGCGCCACAGCCTTCTACCACGCGCTGGGCTTTGCGCCGGTACCCGAGTTCTCCGGCGAAGAGGCCGCCTGCGTGGCCGTCACCGACCAGCTGTTCGTGATGCTGTGCCCATACGCGAAGTTCCGCGAGTTCACCCCCAAGGCCATCTGCGACACCAGCCAGGCGGTGGAGATGCTGCTCAACGTGCGCTGCGACTCGCGCGACGCGGTGGACCAGCTGGTGGCGCGGGCACTGGCCGCGGGCGGCTCCACGCATGACCAGCCGGAAGACTTCGGCTTCATGTACACCCACAGCTTCCTGGACCCCGACGGGCACGGCTGGGGGGTGTTCGCCACGACGCCGGCGACGAGCTGACCGCTCGCGGACTTTGGAGGGGGACCCTGCGCCCTGGCCTATCGCTGGACTCGCGACCGGAAGGCTAGGCCGCCGAGGGCTGCTCCACGAGCGTGCGGAGGAACTCCGGCGCGAAATCCGCGCCGTTGGGCCAGGCAATGGTGCCTATCTCGGGATCCAGGCGCACGTCAGCAAAGCGGTCGACATCACGCAGCGGGGCAAACATCGTCCCGTGCAGTTCGGTGGCCAGATCCACCTCCCCCTCCAGCCCGTCGCTGAAGCGGAGCCAGAGCCGATAGCCACCGATCAGCCGAACCTCGCTCACATGCAACATCGACCCTCCTTTCCTCGGTCATGATCCCGGGTACGGCATCGCAATGCTGAGCACGCGATGCCCGATGCAAGGGAATCTACAGGAACGGTGAGGGGGCAAGCGGACTCACCGCACCATGCACGCGGCAGCAGGCCGGGGCTTAACCGCAACCGTGCGCCTGGTACCATGGCACTGCTTGCCCCCGCCCCCGGCGAGCGGAACATTCCAACCCCAACGGGGTGTGACCGTCACCCGCCAACCCAACAGGACGCAGCCATGCACATCAGCCTGCACGCAGCGCGGACCATGCGGCACGGCACACTCCTGATGCTGCTGGCCGCCGCGCCGGCGGCGCTCCCAGAGGCGCTACCGGCGCAGGAGGCGCCCCCCGCCCCCATCACCGTGCGGGTGGTGGGACGGGTGCTCGACAGCCTCGGCGCGCGCCCGCTCCCCGGCGCGGCCGTGCGGCTCTTCCGCCCCGCCGATCCTGGCGACGGCCGCTCCACGGTCACCGACAGCAGTGGCACCTTCGCGCTGGACAGCGTGCCCGGCGGCCTGTGGGTGGCCTCATTCGCGCATCCGGTGCTGGACGCCCTGCGGGCGGAGTCCCCGCTGGTGCGGCTCGACCTCACCGAATCGGGAACCGTGGCCGTGGAGCTGGCCACGCCATCCCCGCGGGCCGTGCTGGCGGCCACCTGCGGCCCCCGCCTGGGGGACGAGGACGGTGCGGTGGTGGGGGACGTGCGTGACGCCGTCACCAACGCCCCCATGGGGCTGGCGACGGTGGTGGTGGAATGGCCGGAGTGGCTCTTCGCGAAGAAGAGCATGGCCCGCGAGGCGATGCGCCGCGTGGCGCGCACCGACGCGA
>JBILED010000037.1:0-18641 GCA_044352305.1 Gemmatimonas sp. | reverse complement strand
GCCCTAGGTATGAGGGAGAGGGAGGAGGTATTCGGTACTATATGTTGGCACCTATCCCCTCGGACCTCTCCCTCATACCTAGGGCCCCTCGGCGCAGCCTGAGGCGGGAAAAGTCCGTCGCTCGGGCCGACCAGGGCCCCTCGGCGCAGCCTCGAGCAGGAAATGGTTGGAAACCAAGCGAACACCCGGCGCGCATATTGGCCCCATGCCCTCCCTCAGCCGCCTCGCCCCGCTGCTGGCCCTCGCCGCCTGCGCCACTCCCCTCCCGCAGGGCGGCGCCCCCACGGCGCCTCCCAACCTCGTCGTCTTCCTGGCCGACGACCTGGGCATCGGCGAACTCGGCGCGTGGGGGCAGCGCGAACTCGCCACCCCCAACATCGACCGCCTCGCCCTTGAGGGCGTGCGGCTCACCGAGGTGCGCTCCAGCGCCGCCGTGTGCGGGCCGGCGCGTTGCTCGCTCATGCTGGGGCTGCACAACGGCCACTGCCGGCTGGACGACAATGACAACGACTACCTGCGCCCCGACGACGTGACCCTGGCCGAGCGGCTGCGCGACGCGGGGTATGCCACGGGGCTCTTCGGCAAGTGGGGGCTGTCGTGGGACAGCCGCCCCGAGAGCTGGCCCAATGCGCAGGGGTTTGACGCGTTCTTCGGCTACCGGGACCAGGTCCACGCGCACAACTTCTACCCCGAGTGGCTCCTGGCCAACGCCGACTCGGTGCGCACGCGCAACGTGGTGCCCGCGCCGCGCGGCATGGGGAGCGGGCGCGCGTCGGTGCGCCTCGACTACGCCCCCGACCTCATCCGCGCGCGCGCCTTCGACTGGGTGCGCGCGCAGCGGGGGCGCCCGTTCTTCCTGTATTGGGCCACCAACCTCCCGCACATCCACAACGAGGCGCGCACCGCCCCCGACGGCGGCTACGAGGTCCCCGACCTGGGCCCCTACGCCGCGCGCACAAACTGGCCGCTGGCCAAGCGCAGCTATGCCGCGCAGGTGCACCGCCTGGACCAGGACCTGGGCGCGCTGCGCGCGCTGCTGGACTCGCTGGAGATTGCCGACAACACACTGATCCTGTTCCTGTCCGACAACGGCGCCACCTTCCTGCGCGGCAGCAATGACGGCGTCACCGACACCATCGGCCGCTGGTTCAACGGCACGATGGGATACCGCGGCTTCAAGGGGGACCTGTACGAGGGCGGGCTGCGCGTCCCCGGCATCGCGCACTGGCCCGCGCGGCGGGGTGACGCCCCCGTGGCGCGCGTGCGGGTGGACTTCACCGACGTGCATGCCACGCTGCTGGCCGCCGCCGGGGTGCCGGTTGCCGACGGCATCGACGGACGCTCGTTCCTGCCGGCGATCACCGGCACGGGGACCGTTGCGCTGCGCCCGCACCAGGTGTGGTTCTCCCCCGACCGCAACCAGTCGGCGGTGCTGGCATGGCCCTGGAAGGGGGTGTGGATGCGCGACACGCTGGCGCTGTTCAACCTCGCGGAGGACCCGGGGGAGCGGACGGATCTGGCGCGCCGCGAACCCGCCGTGGCGGCACGGCTGGACTCGCTGCGGCGGAGCGAGGACGGGCGGCGCGTGCATCCGCGGCGGTGAGGCGATGGGGCGGCGAGGTCGGTGCAACGCCTTGACTCTTCCTGCCTGAGGCTGCGCCGAGGGGCCCTAGGTAGGAGGGATCGATATGAGGGCAGAGGTTCGATGTGACGTGCATCGTCACGATGGCCTCATGCCTCTACCTCCTACCTAGGGCCCCTCGGCGCAGCCTCAGGCAGTACACGCCCGTCGGGCACGCCAACCCCATCGCCCGCACCCGCCCCGCTCACCCCGCGCGCCGGGACGCCGAGATACACCGCCCCCGCCCGCAGCGTCCGGAACTTCGGCACCACCGTCAGCGCCCCCACCTGCGCGCCGGGCTCGGCCGTCACCCCGATCCCCACCACGCTCCCCGTCCCCACCAGCACCCCGGCGCCGAGGCGCACGCGTGCCGTCTTGAGCACGCCACGCTCCACCACGTGCCCTGACACGTGCGCGTCCGAGCCGATCACCACCCCGTCGCCGAACGCGAGGAGGTTGTGGTCCATCAGCGCCAGGCTGTTCACCCACACCACGTGCCCCAGCTGGGCGCCGTTGAGGCGCAGGTACCAGCTCCACGCCGGCGTGGAGCGGTAGGCCGGTCCCGCGAACACCCGCACCACATGGATCGTCACCAGGTAGCGGGCCCAGGTGAGCACGGCCCAGCTGCCCTCCATCAGCGGCTCCTCCAATCCGTCGGCCGTGCGCCACCCCAGCAGCCGCGTCGCGCCCGCGGTACAGATCATGAGGAGAAGGGCCCCCAGCAGGTACAGCGGCACGACGCCCAGCGCCCCCAGCGTCAGCCGCTGCCACGCCGGGAGCGCCCACGTCCCCTGCCACGACACGAACGCCATGGCGGGGAGCACGGCCGCTCCCAGCACGACCGTCTCCACCACCACCACCGTCAGTGCCGCCCACGCAATCCGCCCCGCCCGCCGCCACCACCATGCTGTCCGCATCGCCAGGCCCTCCGCCCGCCACGGTGCATGGATCGGGCCCGCCCCTCCTGTACGTCCCCGGGCTCGACGGCACCGGCCTGCTGTTCTATCGGCAGGTGCGCGCGCTGCAGCACCGCTTTGCCGTCATCACGCCGCGGCTGCGCGACGAGGCGCGCGACATGGCCACCCTGGTGGCCGACCTCGCGCACCACCTGGACGCCGCCGCCGACGGCGAGGCCGCCGTGCTGGTGGGCGAGTCCTTTGGCGGGGCGCTGGCGATGTCCTTCGCACTCGCGCACCCGGCGCGCGTGCGCGCGCTGGTGGTGCTCAACTCCTTCCCGCGCGTCCCGGGGCGCCTGGCCCTCCACGCCGCCCGGCTGGCCACGGCCTTCGCTCCCTGGGGCGTCATGCCACTCGTGCGACGCCTCACCGCCTTTCGCCTGCACTCCGCGCACACCCACGCCGACGAGGTGCGGCGCTTCCTGGCGCTCACCGGCGGCACCACGCGCACCGGGTACCGCAACCGGTTGCGCATCCTCGCCGGGTATGACCTGCGCCCCCGCCTCCCGGAGCTGACGGTCCCCACGTTGTTCCTGGCGGCCGACCGCGACCAGCTGCTGCCGTCGCTGCGGGAGGCGCGCGCCATGGCGGCGGCGGTGCCGGGCGCCGCCCTGCGCGTCCTGGAGGGGCACGGCCACAGCTGCTTCCTCTCCGACGCCGTGGACCTGGACACCATCCTGCGCAGCTGGGGGGGCGACGGCCTCGGCCGATGAGCGCGGGGGCGGCCCCGCGCACAGATTTGCGGGATGCCGGTCTTCCCCTTCGATCCCGACATCGCCCGCGCCGCCACCATCCCCGCGCGCCTCTACCACGACCCGGTCTACCTGGAGCTGGAGCAGGCGCGGGTGTTCGCCGGCACCTGGCAGCTGGTGGGGCACCTGGGGCAGCTGGCCCACACGGGGGATTTCCTCACCGCCGCCGTGGGGCGTGACCAGCTGGTGGTAGTGCGCGACGGCGACGCGCTGCGCGGCTTCCACAACGTGTGCCTGCACCGCGCGGGGCCCGTGGCGCACGGCTGCGGTCGCCGGCAGACGCTGCAGTGCCGCTATCACGGCTGGAGCTACACGCTGGACGGGCGGCTGCACCGCGCCCCCGGGATGGAGGGGTGCGAGGGGTTCCGCCCCGACGAGATGCGGCTGGTGCCGGTGGCGGTGTCCACGTGGGGCCCCCTGGTGTTTGCCAACGTGGACGGCAAGGCGCCGCCGCTGGCCGAGGTGCTGGAGGACATCCCGCAGCGCGTGGCGCCGTTCCGCTGCGAGGGCATGCATCACGTGATGACGCGCAGCTGGGAGATCGCCTGCAACTGGAAGGTGTACGTGGACAACTACCTCGAGGGGTACCACGTCCCCGTCGTGCACCCGCAGCTGCACAAGGAGCTGGACATGGACCAGTACCGCGTGGAGCCGCGGCGGTACGTGTCGCTGCAGCACGCGCCGCTCCGCCCCGTGCCGGGGGGCGCGGCCACGGGAGAGCGGCGCTACGACCCCGGGGCCACCGACACCCCCGAGGCGGTGTACGCGTGGCTGTTCCCCAACACCATGCTCAACGTGTACCTGGGGCAGATGCAGACCAACGTCGTCATCCCCGACGGCCCCGACCGGTGCCGCGTGGTGTTCGACTGGTACGCCACCACGCCCCCCGCCGACCCGGCCACCGACCCCGAGTGGACGCGCCTGACGGAGTTCAGCGCGCTGGTGCAGGACGAGGACATCGCCATCTGCGAGGCGGTGCAGCGCAACCTCCGCTCACGCGTATACGACCGCGGGCGCTACGCGCCACGCCACGAGAACGGGGTGCACCATTTCCACGGGCTGCTGCACGAATTCCTGACCTGACGGGGGGCACCCCGCGGGCGGGGCCCCGGGCGGCCGGCGGGCGCTGTGCCCTTCCCCGGCGCTCGGGCGTCTTGTGGGGACCGACGGGCGCCTCCCGCGCCCCGGCACGCGCCCTGTCCCCCGTCCGATGCCCCTGAATCGTCGCAACCACTACCGGATGCTGTTCGTGCAGCCGGACGCCCCCCAGTCGGTCATCAAGGCGGCGTACCGCGCCTTGGCCGCCGAGCAGCAGCGGGTGTCGGGGAGCGTCTCGGCGCTGGTGACCGAGGCGTTCACCGTGCTGGCCGACCCGGCGGCGCGGGCGGCCTACGACGCCCAACTGGGGGCACCGGTTGGGGCACCGGTTGGGGCACAGGTTGGGGCACAGGTTGGGGCACAGGTTGGGGCACAGGCGGGCGGGCGAGCGGGCGACCACCCGGTGGCACCGCTGGTCGGGTTTGAACCCACTATGGCCGCTGTTCCTGCGGCCCCCATGCTCCCACCCACCCCATTCCCGGGCACTAGGGTCGCACGGACGCCGGTGGCAGCGGTCCCCGTGGCGGTCCCCGCAGTGCCGTTCCCGTCGACGCCTTTATCCGCCACCCCGTTCCCGGCCACCCCCGGCAAGGGGGTTGCCGCAGCCCAGGTCGCCGTGCGGTCGGTCCCCGCCACCCCGTTCCCTTCCGCGCCCTTCCCTGCCGCCGCGGCTGCGGCCACCATGACGGCCCAGATTGGGGCGCCAGCCCCGGCCATGGTGCGCAGCAAGGGGATGACCGCCAGCGCCGTGCATGCCGCCCCCTCGGCCTCAGCCCCTGTCGCGGCCTCCACCGCCACCGTGGCGGGCGCTGCCACCGTGGCCGTGCCCACGACGGCGTGCCCCATGTGCCAGGCGCCGCGGGAAGGGCGCATCACGGTGGACACCCGATGCCACCGGTGCAGCGCACCGCTGGCCCCCGTCCCCAAGGCGGCGCGTCCCCGCCCCACCGCCGGGAACGAGCGTCGCACCCTTCCCCGGGTGGGGCGCTCCGACTGGGCCACCATGCACGCCCCCTGGAATGCCGAGCCTGTCCGCGTGCGGCTGCGTGACCTCTCCGCCGACGGCATCAGCGTCTACAGCTCGGCGCGCGTGGCGCAGGGGGCGCGCATCCGCATCGGCAACGAACGCTTCGACCTCGTGGCCACTGTCGTGGGGTGCCGCGCCGTGCGGCACGTCTTCTCCCTGCACGCCCGCGTGGAGACCGCGTGGGTGGCCCCCAAGACCAAGCAGGGATAGGCCGCGGCACCCCCAACGGCTCGAGGCTGCGCCGAGGGGCCCTGAGTAGGAGGGAGAGACATGAGGGGGGAGGTACGGCGTGCGGAATGCTGGTACCGATCCCCTCGTCCCTCCCCCTCATACCGAGGGCCCCTCAGCGAAGCCTCAGGTAGTCCCGCCCCCTACCGCCCCGTCCCCGCCTTCACCGCCGGCGGCTCCGGGCGATTGGGCACCACCGGCCCCGCCTTCCGCGCGGGCCACTGCTCCGCCAGCGTCTCGGCGTCATACAGCCGCCCGTTCTTCATCACGTGGCGCAGCGTGTTCGTGTTGCGCACCGCCTCCAGCGGGTTCCCGTCCAGCACCAGCAGGTCGGCCAGCTTCCCCGGCTCGATCGACCCCAGGTCGCCGTCCAGCCCGATCGCCTGCGCCCCCACCAGCGTGGCCACCCGCAGTGCCTCGTGCGGCGTCATCCCGCCGCTGGCCATCGCCCACAGCTCCCAGTGGTACCCCAGCCCCTGCAGCTGGCCGTGGCTGCCGATCCCCAGCCGCCCCCCCGCCCGCAGGATCTTCGTGGCGTCCGCCGCCAGCTGCGGGAACACGTACTCCTCATCGCGGAACCACCCCCCCGCCGTGCTCCCGCCCGGCAGCGTGGCCATGCGCCGCCGCGTCTTCGACGCCAGCTCCTCGTACGCCGTGAACCGCTGCAGCTTGGGGTCAGCCCACGGGTTCTCCCGCGTGTAGAACCAGTTCTCCGCCCACGGCCCGCCGTAGTTCACCAGCAGCGTGGGGGTGTACGTGCGCCGCGACCACGCGAAGAAGCCGGTCACGTCCGCCCCCAGCGGCGTGATCCCCATGCTGTGCTCCAGCCCGGGATAGCCGTCGATGGTCTCCGTGAGGTTGAGCTTCACGTCCAGCGACCCCTCGGTGGTGGGCATCAACTGCTGCTCGCGCGCGGCGGTGATGATCCACTGCCGCACCTGCCGCACCCCGGCCACGTACATCTTGATCGTCTTGGTGTCGTAGTACTGGCTGTAGCGCTTCAGCACCGTGCGCGCGTGCGCCTGGTCGCGGATGTTGTCGGTGTTGAACACCCCGGGGCCGGTGCTGTACACGCGCGGCCCGAGAATCCGCCCCGCCTCCACCTGGTCCTGGTACGTAAGCACGTCGGTGGTGCCCGTCTGCGGGTCGCGCGTGGTGGTCACGCCGTACGCCAGGTTGGCCAGGTACGCCCACGGCTGCGCCTCGTGCAACGTCCCCCGCTCGGCGCGCAGGTGCGCGTGCGTGTCCACGAAGCCGGGGACGATGGTCTTCCCCGCCACGTCCACCACCGTGGCCCCCGCCGGCACCGCCACGCTCCCGGTGGCCCCCACCGCGACGATCCGCTGGTTGGTCACCACCACGTCCCCCTGCGCGATCACCTCGTCCCCCTTCATGGTCACGATCCGCGCGCCGCGCAGCACCACGCTACCGGCGGGCGCGTCGCGCCGCGCGGTCACCGCCACCCGCCGCTCGTCGGGGACGTACGGCGCCGGGCGCAGCGAGTCGGCCACGGTGCTGTCGCGCCGCGACACCGCGATGGCCGAGTCGCGCACGGCGGCCGCCGCCAGGTCGTACGTCACCACGGCGTTGCCGATCGACCAGAGCACGCGGTCGCCGCGCGCCCCCCACGCGGGGAACTGCCCGCCGATGTCGGTGAGCTTGCGCACCGGCACCACCGCCGCGGCGGGGTCGGCCACGCTCACCGTGGCCTGCGCGCCGCGCGGCGGCAGCACGGTGGTGTACAGGTCCTGGTTGATCAGCGCCAGCACCGTCTTCCCGTCGGGGGCGATCATCGTGAGCGACGCCGGCGTCCCCGGCGAGTTGGGCTCCTCCGGATTGAGCCGCTGCAGCTCCAGCTCGGAGAGCGTGCGCTCGTGGTCGTGGTCGTCGTCCACCGCCCCGCCGGCCCCGGCCCCCACCACCCGCACGTGCCGCTGCTCGTCGGTGCCGTCCCAGCGGATGGACACCAGCCCGTTGGCCGCGCTGGACAGCCAGATGCGCGAGGCGTCCTGCGTGAAGTGCGGCTTGCCGCGCCCCGCCGCCCGCGCGATGACCACCGGCGCGCTCCCCTGCGCGGTGGCCGGCGCCGCGGCGTACCACACCAGCTGCGTGGGGAGCGTCACCCCGGTCTGGTCCTGCCGCCCCTGCGCCGCGGTCTGCGTCACCACGATCCGGTCGCCCGCGGGCGACCACGCGGGCTGCCGCAGGAACGCGCGCCCCTGGCTCAGCGGCACCGCCGCGGGGGTCGCCCCCGCGCGCGCCGGCGCCATCGCCGCCTTGTACAGCCGCCCGCCGTCGGCGCTCCACGTCACCCACGCCAGCCATGCGCCGTCAGGGGACCACGCCGGCTCCGCCTCGATGGCGTCCAGCGCCGACACACGGCGCGGCGTCCCCCCCGGCCAGTCCATCACGTACAGCTGGTCCAGCGCCACGAACGCCAGCCGCGTGCCGTCGGGGGCCAGCGCCACGTCGCGCACCTGCCGCACGGTGAAGGTGGCGCTGTCGCTGATGGGATAGCGGAACGCCAGCTCGGGGCCCGCCTGGATGGTGGTGCGCACGCGGAAGGGGATCTCCTGCTGCCCGCTGCCGTCCACCGCCACCTTCCAGAGCTTGTTGCCGTAGCTGGCCACCAGCGCCTTCGAGTCAGGGGTGAAGCTCATCCCCGGCAGCGCGTCCATGGGCGCGCGCGACTCCATCTCGTCGCGCTGCGTGGGGTACGCCAGCCACCGCTCGCTGCCGGTGGCCAGCTCGCGCAGCCGCAGCCCGGTCTTCTCCTCGTAGCGCGAGCCGTACACCAGCCACTTGCCGTCGGGGCTCAGCGTGGGGCGCACCGCCGAGCCGTAGCGCGACGACTGCGCCTCGCGCTCGCCGGTCTCGCGGTCGTAGGTGTACAGCTGGTACTGCGGGAACTGCGCGTTGTAGTGCCACGCCCCGGCGCGCTGCGTGTACCACAGCTGCCGGCCGTCGGCGGTGAACGCCGCGCCGGCGCGCTGCTGCGCCTGCGTGCTCCCGGCCGGGTCGGTCACCAAGGCCATGCCGTTCCCCCCGGCCACGTGGTACATCCACAGCGTCGGGAGCCCGCCGCGGAAGCCCCCCTTGCTGGCCACGATGTACTGCCCGTCGGGGGAGTACTCGGGGGAGAGGTACACGTTGGCGGTGCCCCGCGTGATCGCCCGCACCGCCTTGGTGGCCACGTCCACCACGTGCACGTTGTCCGCCCCCTGCCGGTCGGAGATGAACACCACCGACTTGCCATCGGGGCTGAAACGCGGCTGCGCGTCGTACGCCATCCCGCTGGTGAGCGGCGTGGCGTCGCCGCCCGCCATGGGGAGCAGGAACAGGTCCCCCAGCATGTCGAACACCAGTGTCTGCCCGTCGGGGCTCACGTCCACCGACAGCCAGGTGCCCTCGCGCGTGTCCAGCGCGTACTGGCGCGCGGCCGCCAGCGGCAGCCCGGCCTCGGCGGCGCGGCCCCCCGCGCGCGGGGCGCCCCCCTGCGCCGACAACGTCAGGGGGAGGAGGAACGCGGCAACGACAGGGATCCGGCGAAGGCAGGGACGCAGCGGCACGGGCGGCTCACGGCGAAGGGGAAGGAGGAGGGACGGGGATAATGTGCACCCCGCGCTCCCCGTCCGCCCTACCGGTACAGCGCCAGCGTGTCCAGCCGCCGCCCCAGTTCCGCCGTCAGCTGGCGCATCCCCGCGCCCTCCACGCCGCCGTACACCGCGGCGTAGGTGGCAGAATCCACCCCCTCGGGCAGGCCGGCCAGCGACGGCAGCAGCGCGTCGTCTGTCACGCCGCGCGCCACCTGTTCCGCCAGCCACCCCGGGTTCCGCTGCGCCAGCTCGCCAAAGCGCGTCCCCGCCAGGTCGGCGGCCAGGTCGGCAAAGCTGAAGCCGCTCCCGCCCGCGCGGCTGTCGCGCAGCTCCTTGTACACCCCCACCGCCTGCGCCAGCGGCGAGGTGCCTTCCACCACCACCAGCGCCGACACCAGGAAGTGCGCCGCCAGGTCCTCGCGCCCGCCCAGCACCACCGCGTGACGCGGCAGCGCCGGCCACGCCGCCGCCGCCGGGATGCGCGTGCCCAGCGGCTGCTGGGCCGCGTACAGCGCCAGCGTGAGCAGCGCCGCGCGCACCTCCGCCGCGGCGTCCCCCGTGGCCATCGTCCGCTGGGAAGCGGCGCCCAGCAGCGGGGCCAGCAGCCCCACCAGCGGCCGGGGCGCCGGCGCGGCCGCTGCCACCGAGTCGGTCGCCACGGAGTCCTGCACCGACGCCGCCGTGCTGTCGCGCGCCGCCAGCAGCGCCCCCAGCCGCCCATGGTAATCGCGCAGCCGCGCCAGCTCCGCGGGGGCCACCAGCGCGTTCATCAGCTGCGCCACCGCCGGCTCGCTCCACCGGTAGCGCAGCACCAGCTGCCCGGGGGTGATCCGCACGCTGGTGACCGCCTCGCGCAGCACCGGCAGCAGCGGCGCCACCGGCGTGCGCGGCACCGCCCACGCCACCAGGCGCTGAGCCAGCCACGAGGGCAGCGGCACCGCCCCCACCTGCAACCGCACCAGCTGCGGCAGCGGCGTCCCCTCGCGCACCCAGCCGCGCACGTTCACCCACCGGGCCCACGGCCCCACCCGCTGCGCCACGCTGGCCACCACCTGGGCTTCGCCGGCACCCAGCACCACCCGCCCCCGCACCCCCAGCCGGCGGCGCGCCGCATGGGTCAGCAGCAGGTCCAGCTCCTGCTGCGTGGCCGCCACCGACAGCTGCACCCCGTGCGGCACCAGCCGCGGATCGTTGGCGCGCACCAGCGCCAGCGCGCGCTCGATGTCCCGCACCGCCACGGCGGCGTCCACCGGCACCGCCGGCTCCGCCTGCAGCAGCTGGGCGCCCGCCCACAGCACCGCCCCGGCCGCCAGCGCCCCCACCCCAAGCGTCCACGCCAGTCGCCGCGTCACCGTCACCCACAGGGGCGGCGGCGGCGGGGGCATGGGGCGCTTCACGCGACGCATGTCAGCGGGTCACGACGTGGTAGACCACGTAGATCCAGCCCAGCAGGCCGTGGATGATCGCCCACAGCACCGACTGGTGCAGATGGAACGAGATGGCCATGGCCAGCGCGGAACCGAAGCTCACGCCGGCCTTGGTCACCGACATCGAGGTCGAGGTAGTCGTCATGGAAGGAACGGGGGAGAGGGAAACCCGCGGGGGAGCGGCGCAATCTAAGGGGCCGCGCGGCGGAGCCGCCGCGCGTGGCACGCCGGACGCGTAGCTTTCGCGGCATGGTCCCCTTCCGGCTCCCTTCCGCGGACGCGGTTGCTGCCGCTGCCGTGCGCACCGTCCGGCGTTTCCCTGACGTGCTGCTGGTCGCGGCCGCCGCCACCGTCATCGCGTGGCGCCTGGTGGAGGCCGATGGCACCCTCCCGCGCTGGGAGGCCGCCATGGCGGCCGCAGCGCTGGGGCTGCCGCTTCTGCTCGCCGGGGCGTTGTTGGCCGAGGGGCATGGATGGCGCGGGGTGCGCCGGACGCTGCCGCCGCTGGCGGGCGGTGCCCTGCTGGCGGCGTTTGCCGCGCGCTGGCCCCACTGGACGCAGGACGGCCGACTGGTGCGCTTTGGGCTGGCCGCCGCGGCGTGCCACTTCGCCGCCGCCGTGGCCCCGTTCGTGGCGCGCCCCGACGCCACGCACGGGCGCGCCTTCTGGCAGTGCAACCGCGTGCTCTTCCAGCGGGCGCTCCTCACCGCGCTGTACGGCGTGGTGCTCTTCGCCGGGCTGGGAGGCGCGCTGGGGGCGCTCGACGCGCTCTTCGACGTGAACGTCCGCCCCGACTGGTACGCCCGCCTCTGGGTCACCCTGCTCTTCGGCTTCGGCACCTGGTTCTTCCTGGCCGGAATCCCCGACCCGCCGCAGGCGCTGGGCGACTCGGACGAGTACCCCGACGCGCTGCGCCGCTTCGCGCAGTACGTGCTCATCCCGCTGGTGGTGGTGTACCTGACCATCCTCACCGCGTATTTCGGCAAGGTGCTGGTCACGCAGCGGTGGCCCTCGGGGTGGATCGGCAACCTCGTGTCGGCGGTCACGATCGCCGGACTGCTGGCGTGGCTGCTGGTGCACCCGCTGGAGGGGCAGGCGGCCCACCGCTGGGTGCGCCCCTTCACCCGCGGCTTCTTCGTGGCGCTGCTCCCCTCCATCGGTATGCTGTGGGCGGCGCTCGCCCAGCGCGTGGGGCAGTACGGGCTCACCGCGCGGCGCGTCATCGCGCTGGCCGGCGCGCTGTGGCTCACGGGTATTGCGTTGCACTACCTGCGGGGGCGCTCGCGTGCCATCCAGCTCATCCCCCTGTCGCTGGCGCTGGCGGCGGCGCTGCTTGCTGCGGGGCCGGTGAGCGCCATCGCCCTCGCGGTGCACAATCAACGGGGGCGCGTGGACGAGGCGTTGGCGCGCCAGGCCATGCGGCGGGACGGACGATGGGTCCCCGCCCGCGACACGCTGGCCTTTCGCGCGGCCGGTCGCCGCGCTGACGCGGGGATCATCGCCGGCGGCGTGCGCTACCTGGCCGATGTGGAAGGCGCCGACGCGTTCGCCGCCCTGCTCCCCGACTCGGTGCTGCATCCGGCGCTGGCCGATAGCACCGTGGGGGGGGACTCGCTGGCCGTGCTGGGGCGGCGCCTGCAGCGCCCCGAGGCGCTGGCCGAGCGCGTGCTGCGGTACCTGGGGGGCGACGCGCTGGCGGTCGCGTCGGGTGAGCCGGCCCGCCCGGTGACCGCCGACGGCATGCGCGGCGCCAGCTTTGAGAGCGGCGGGGCGCTGGCGGTGTCGGGGTACGACTGGGTGCGGCAGGGCGGCGTGTCGCGGGGCGGTGCGCCGCTGGCGGTGGGCGGCGGGCACGCGCTGCGCGTGAGCGACGGCGGCGACGCGCTGGAGCTGCGGCGCGACTCGGTGGTGCTGGTGCGGCTCCCGGTGGACACGTTGCTGCGCGAGGTGGTGGCGGCGCAGGCGGCCGGCGACTTCACCCGGCGTCCCCCACGCGCGCTGGAGGGCGCCGCCGGCTCCGTGCGGCTGCGCGTGCTGCTGGAGGACGTGCAGTTCGACTGGCGCGGCAGCGCGGGGCGCCTGGCCAATGTCGGGCTCACCGCGCTGCTGGCTGCGCCGTCACCGCCGCGGCCCCCGACGCCGCCCGCGGCCCCCGTGCCTCCCCGCAACGTCTCCCCCGACCGCCGCTGACCCCGCACTGTTCATGGCCGCCCTCTTCACCCCGCTCACGCTGCGCGCCGTCACGCTGCGCAACCGCATCGGCGTCTCCCCCATGTGCCAGTACATGGCGCACGACGGGCTCGCCACCGACTGGCACCTGGTGCACCTGGGCGGCCTCGCCACCGGCGGGGCGGGGCTGGTGATGGCCGAGGCCACCGCCGTCTCCCCCGAGGGGCGCATCTCGCCGCACGACCTGGGGCTGTGGGACGACGCGCAGGTGCCCGCGCTGCGGCGCATCACCGATTTCGTGGCGGCGCAGGGCGCCGTCCCCGCCATCCAGCTGGCGCACGCGGGACGCAAGGCCAGCACCCACCGCCCGTGGGAAGGCGGCGGGACGGTGCTCCCCGGGGCCGGCGGCTGGCGCGACGTGCTGGGCCCCTCGGCGCTCCGCTACAGCGACCGCTATCCCGAGGTGACCGCGCTGGACCAGCCGGGGATCGACCGCCTGGTGACGGCCTTTGCCGAAGCCGCGCGCCGCGCGCACGCCGCGGGCTTTCAGCTGGTCGAACTGCACGCCGCGCACGGCTACCTGCTGCACAGCTTCCTGTCCCCGCTCACCAACCAGCGCACCGACGGCTACGGCGGCCCCTTCGCGCACCGGGTGCGCTTCCTGCTGGAGGTGGTGGACGCGGTGCGCGCCGTGTGGCCTGACACGCTCCCGCTGGCGGTGCGGCTCTCCTGCACCGACTGGGCCGACGGGGGGTGGACGCTGGACGACACGTGCGCGCTGGCGCCGCTGCTGCGGGCCCGCGGCGTGGACCTGGTGGACTGTTCGTCGGGGGGGCTGGTGCCGTGGCAGCAGATCGCCGTGGGCCCCGGCTACCAGCGTCCGTTCGCGCGCGCCGTGCGCACCACGGGGATCGCCACCGCCGCGGTGGGGATGATCACCGAGCCGGCGCAGGCCGAGGCGATCGTGGCGGAGGGGGACGCGGAGCTGGTGTTCCTGGCGCGGGTGCTGCTGCGCGATCCGCGGTGGCCACTGGCCGCCGCCGCCGCGCTGGGTGCCGAGGGCCCGTGGCCGGCGCCGTACCTGCGCGGACAGCCGTAGGCGCGCCTCGAGTCGCTGCCCTCCTCTGGCATCTCCTGCCTCAGGCTGCGCCGAGGGGCCCTGGGCAAGGGGCAGAGGGCCGAGGCCATCGAGGCGATTGGTGTTCCCATACGGCACCTGAGCCCTGCCATCGCCACCTCCAACCTAGGACCCCTCGGCGCAGCCTCAGGCGGTAATGGCCGGACGCCCGCAGCGCCCAGCCACCCGCCCCGTCCCCCGGTCCGCGTGCTATTCTCCCCCCGTCCGCGCGGCACCCGCCTCCCGACCTCCCTGCCCTCCGCATGCACCAGCACCCCTCGATGTTCAGCTACCCCAAGGCCGACGCCGTCGCCGGCCTGGTGGTGTTCCTGGTGGCTGTGCCCCTCTGCCTCGGCATCGCGGTCGCGTGCGGCGTGCCCCCTGTGTCGGGGCTCGTGGCCGGGATCATCGGCGGGCTCGTCGTCCCCTTCATCAGCCAGTCGCCGCTCTCCGTCACGGGGCCGGCCGCGGGGCTCACCTCCATCGTGCTGGCCGAGGTGTCGCGCCTGGGGTCGCTGGAGCTGTTCCTCACCGCCACCATCCTGGCGGGCGCGCTGCAGGTCGTGCTGGGGGTCCTCAAGAGCGGGCGCTTTGCCGCCCTCGTCCCCTCCGCCGTCATCAAGGGGATGCTCGCGGCCATCGGCATCACCATCATCATGAAGCAGCTCCCCGTGGCCGTGGGCTCCGGCGGCGGGCTGGGCACCTTGGTCAGCGGGCACCGCCCGGGCCCCGTGCTCATCGCGCTGCTGTCGCTGGCCGTGCTGTATGGCTGGAAGAAGACGCCCCTGGGGCGCTACCCCCTCCTCTCGCCGGCGCTGGTGGTGGTCGTGCTGGCCAGCGTCGTGGCCGCCGCCCTTGCCGACTCGCCGCTGTGGGCGCTCACCGAGGCTCACTATGTGGCCATCCCCCTGGGGGGCGCGACGGCGCTGTGGGACGCGCTCCCGCGCCCCGACTGGGGGGGCCTTACCTCCCCCGCCGTCTGGACCGCCGCCGTCACCGTGGCCATCGTCGCCTCCATCGAGACGCTGCTGTCGTTGCAGGCCGTGGACCGGCTGGATCCCCTCAAGCGCTACAGCCCCCCCGACCGAGAGCTGCTGGCACAAGGCGCCGCCAATGCGGCCTCCGGCTTCCTGGGCGGTCTCCCCGTCACCGCCGTCATCGTGCGCAGCGGCGCCAACGTGGCCGCCGGCGGGCGCGAGCGGCTGTCCGCGCTGGTCCACGGCCTCCTGCTCCTGGTGGCGGTCCTCGTCGCCGGCCCCCTGCTCAACCGCATCCCCCTCGCCGCGCTGGCCGCCGTCCTCATCCAGGTCGGCCTCAACCTCTGCAAGCCCGCGCTCTTCACCACGCAGAAGCGCCTCGGCCTCACGCAGTTCCTCCCCTTCGCCGTCACCATCGCCGCCGTCCTCGCCCTCGACCTCCTCAAGGGGGTCATCGTCGGCATCATTGTCGGCATCGGCTTCATCCTCGTCGAGAACAGCCGGCGCGCCATGGTGGCCACGCGTGACGCCGCCGGCACCTGGCAGCTCCGCTTCCGCCGCGACGGCACGTTCATCTCCAAGCCGGGGATCGTCTCCACCCTCGACGACATCGAGGACGGGGCCGCGGTGGTCATCGACGGCACCGGCGAGTACATCGACCACGACGTGAAGGAGGTGCTCGCCACCTTCGTCGAGGATGCGCGCAACCGCGGGATCCGCGTGCAGGTGGTGGGGATCGACCTCGCGCACGCGCAGGCGGGCGGCGGGCACTGACCCGCCGCCCGCGGCGACCCCCTACCCGCGCGCCATCGCCAGCACCGCCTCCCACTCGGCGGGGCGCACCGGCACCACGCTCAGCCGCCCCACGCGCACCAGCGCCATCTCCGCCAGCGCCGGGGCGCCCTTGATCGCGTCCAGCGGCACCGGGTGCGGCAGCCGCTCCACCGCCTGGACGTCCACCATGTACCAGGTGGGGTGCGCCGGGTCCGACGCCGCGTCGAAATACGGGTGCGACGGGTCGAACGCCGTGTGGTCGGGATATCCCGCCCGCACCACACGGCAGATCCCCACGATCGCCGAGGGGGACGCGTTGGAGTGGTAGTAGAACGCCAGGTCCCCCACCTGCATCCCGTCGCGCAGGAAGTTGCGGGCGCCCGTGTTGCGCACGCTGTCCCAGCAGGTGGTGCGGTCGGGCGCCGCCTCCAGGTCGTCGTACGAGAACACGTCGGGCTCCGACTTGATCAGCCAGTGCCGCCGCTCCCCCGGCGCCCGCGGCGCAAACACCTCGGCCCACTTCCCCTGCTCGTAGGGCATCGACTGCGGCGGCTTCTTCGCCGCGCCCGCGGGGCGCCGCCCGGTCATCGCACGCCCCGGTTCGGGGCGCCACCGGCCGCACGGGCACCGGGCACGCGCCCACGCCGGCTCACGCGCACGCGCACCCCGCCCCGCACCCCAGTCCGCCGCCCATCGGTCCCGACGGCATGGGCGCCGCCCCGCCGCCCGCCGCGCCGCCGGTGAAGGTGGCCAGCCCGCCGGAGAGCACGCGCCGCACCGGCGCCCCGGTCTCCGGATGGTGGGTGAGCGGCGCCTCGGCCATCCCCTGGCGCACCTCGAAGCGGGCGCCGTCCTGGCCGCTCGCGGTCACGGTCTCGTACACGTAGGTGGGCATCGTCCGTCTCCTGGCAGGGCGTGGCCCCGCCGCGTCCTGCGGGAAAAGTGTTGTCCCTGCAATTTAGCGCAGTCGGCCCCGCGCACCCCCACTTTCGGCGCTCCGTCCATGCCTGTCGCCCGTTTCCGTCCCGTGGCACCCGCAGCCACCCTGGCGCTCACCCTCCTGGCCCCGGCCGCGCTGGGCGCGCAGGGGGCGACGCCGCCGCCCGCCGACCTGGTCACCATCGCCGACCGCGTCTTCGCCCCCTGGAACTCCACCCACACCCCCGGGTGCGCCGTGGGGATCGGCCAGGGGGGCGCGGTGCGCCTCACCCGCGGCTACGGCATGGCGGACCTGGCAGGCGGGCGTCCCATCACCCCCGCCACCATCCTCGAGTCGGGGAGCGTGGCCAAGCAGTTCACCGCCGCCGCGGTGCTGCTGCTGGCGCAGGACGGCGCCCTCACGCTGGACGACGAGGTGCAGCGCTTCATCCCCGAGCTTCCCCGCTACGGGCGGCCGCTCACCATCCGGCACCTGCTCACGCACACCAGCGGGCTGCGCGAGTGGAGCAACCTGGTGGCCTGGCAGGGGTGGCCGCGCGGCACGCGCGTGCACGACCACGCGTTCGTGCTCGACCTCATCACGCGGCAGCAGGCGGTCAACTACCCCGTCGGCGACCACTACTCGTACACCAACTCGGGGTTCCTGCTGCTGCGCACGGTGGTGGAGCGCGCCAGCCGGCTCCCCTTCGCGCTGTTCACCGAGCAGCGGCTGTTCGCCCCGCTGGGGCTGCGCGACACGCGCTGGCGCGACGACCACACCCGCCTGGTGCCGGGGCTGGCGCAGGCGTACCGCCGCGCCCCCGGCGGCTGGGCCATCGACATGCCCGGGGACGACATCATCGGCGCGGGGGGGCTGCTCACCACGGTGGGCGACTGGCTGCGCTGGAACGACGCGCTCACCACCCGCGCGCTGGGCGCGGTGGGCGACTCGCTGGTGCGCCGCATGCGCCTCACCAGCGGGCGCGAGATCCAGTACGCGCTGGGGCTGGTGGTGTCGTCGTACCGGGGGCTGCGCGAGCTGGCGCACTCGGGCTCCACCGCCGGCTACAGCACCTACCTGGCGCGCTACCCCGAGGCGGGGGACCTCTCGGTGGCGGTGCTGTGCAACAGCGCGGGGGCGCCCGCCACGCAGTACGCGCACGCGCTGGTGGACGCGCTGGTGCCGGGGCTGCCGCGCACCGAGCCACCCGCGGTGGTGGCCACCGATGCGGCGCGCGTGGCGCGCTGGCGCGGGCTGTACCGCGACACGCGCACCAACACGCTGCTGCAGCTGGACACTGCGGGAGGGCAGCTGCGCCGGCTGCCGGGGACGCCGCTGCGCGCGCTGGCCGACGGGGCGTACCTCATGGGGAGCACGCGGGTCACGGTGGACACCGCCCCCTCGGGGGCGCCGCTGGCGCTGCGCCACCCCACCGCCGACGGCGACACGCTGACCTGGCGCTTCATGGCCGCCGCCCCCTGGACCCCCACGGCCGCGCAGCTGGCCGCGCTGGCCGGACGCTACCGCAGCCCCGAGCTGGACGTCGTGCTCACGGTGGCGGTGCAGGACGGCGCCCTCACCCTCACGCCGCGCCCAGGCGCCACGCAGCGCCTCGCCCCGGCGTGGCCCGACGCGTTCACCACCGACGGCGAGACGGTGTGGTTCACCCGCGACGCCAAGGGACGGGTGACGGCGCTGCACATCGGCGGGGGCCGGATGTGGGACCTGGTGGTGCCGCGACAGTAAGGCGTGGTGCTGGCGACCGACACCTGTATCCTGTCGCTGGCACCTACTGCCTGAGGCTGCGCCGAGGGGCCCTAGGGATGAGGCATCGATGCGAGGTCATAGGCGCGACCCCCTCGTCCCTACCACCTCGGCCCTCTCCCTCATCCCCAGGGCCCCTCGGCGCAGCCTCACGCAGGAAACGGCAGCGATGCGAGAGGCCCCCCTCGTCCCTACCACCTCGACCCTCTCCCTCAT